>USII01000085.1 GCA_900554725.1 uncultured Eubacteriales bacterium | reverse complement strand
CATTCCGGCGTTCTTTAAAAAAACGCCTTCCTTCTTTTATGGCATTGGTTCCTTTTTTCGGAAAATCCCCGGCTTTTTTGCTGGGCTTCCGGCGCTGTTTATGGCCTTTTTATCCCGGGTGCCCTCGCTCTTTCGCAGCCTGAGCCCCAAGGCCATCGTTTCTATCGCAACAGCCGTTGTGCTCATTACTGCAGCGCCCATCGCTGTTTCCGCTGCCGTAAAAAACACCGAACAAAAATCCGAAGAGCAGGCGCAGGCCGCCCTCTCTACGGCTGTGCTTACTGCACCTGAGCCGGATGAGCCGCCCCGCTATGCCGAGCTTGGCATGACAAATCCCGTCGTCACCAAAATTCAAAGCCGGCTCATCGAGCTTGGCTATATGGGCGACGACGAGCCCATTCTAACCTATACCGAGCAAATTGCAGAAGCCGTCAAGCTGTTCCAGCGCAGCAGCGGGCTGGAACAAACGGGTACAACCGATGAGGCGACTTATACTTCGCTGTTTGCAGAAGACGCCAAGAAGTACACCGTATCCGAAGGGATGGATGGCGATGATGTCACCGAGCTTCAGACGCGCCTTTGGGACCTCGGCTATATGAGCAAGGCCACAGGGCACTTTGGTTCGGAAACCACCGCCGCCGTGCAGAAATTCCAGGAGCTCAATTCCCTTGCCGTGGATGGCACTATCGGCGAGCAGACGCGCGAGCAGCTCTATTCCGAAGAGGCCAAAGCCAATGTATTGAGCAAAGGCGAGGAAAGCGAGGATATCCGCAGCTATCAGAACCGCCTGAAGGAGCTGGGCTATCTTACCACGGATCCGGATGGCAAATATGGCGATGATACTGTCGCCGCGGTAAAGCGCTTCCAGATGGTCAACGGCCTCATTTCCGATGGCTATATCGGCCAGGAAACGCGCCTCCGGCTGCTTTCTGGCGACGCTGAATACAACTCGACCTCCATTGGCGCCAGCGGGGACGATGTGACCCGCATTCAGGATCGCTTAAAGGAGCTGGGCTATCTCTCCAAAGTGACGGGGTATTTCGGCTCGGATACGGAAACCGCGCTGAAATCTTTCCAGAAGCGCAATGGCCTGAGTGCCGATGGGAAATTCGGCGCACAGACAAACAGCAAGCTCTTTTCGGATAGCGCCAAGAAAGCCGCTTCGGGCGGCGGCAGCAGTGGTGGGAAAGGCTCTTCCTCTGACCCCGGCTCTTCCAACAATTCGGGCATCGAGGCCTTTATCGCCGCTGCGCGCTCCAAGCTTGGCTGCCGCTATGTGCTGGGCGCCAAGGGGCCAAACCGGTTCGACTGTTCTGGCCTAGTCTACTGGGCGCTGAACCAGGCGGGCGTCAAGCAGGGGTATATGACTTCCTATGCATGGCGTTCCACCTCCCGCTATCAGCGGCTGAACAGCATGAGCAGCATCCGCCGCGGAGATGTCATCGTCTTCAAAATGGGGGCAACGAGGGGCCATGTGGGTATTGCCGTTTCGGGAGATACCATGATAGATGCTTCTACCAGCGAAGGCGAGGTTGTGCAGCGTTCTTTCCGCACAGGCTATTGGATCAGATATTTCTACTGCGCATACCGCATTTTCTAAAGCAATGCGCCAAAAGGGGCTCCAAAGATCGGCCGATCTTTGGAGCCCCTGCTTCTTTTCCGCTCTTTGGACCTTTGGAAAATTTCTCCGGGCAGGCAGGAATATTCCAGGGCAGGCGCGAATAGTAACGGGATAATATATGAGGAGAAAAAGATGGCAGAAGAAAAACAGGGCATCACGCAGGAACAAAAAGAGCAGAGCACCGCAAAATTTAAGGAGTATTTTTCCCGGGCAACCGCCTATTACAATCAGCGCGTTTCCGCGCTTTTTGATGAATATCACTTAAAGGATCTTTCTATCCAGACCATCAATTGCGATCTATCAAAAGGGCGCCTCTTTTTCAAAAAGGAAGGAAAAACGGTTCTGGAATTTGCCGCAAAGCCCCTGTTCTTTTGGAATGAAGAGGAATCCTCTCTTCTTTGGAGTTGGGCAGATGAAAGAGTGGGAGGCGCCCTGAGCGAGGAAATGCTGCTCTTAAAAGAGCTCTATGCATATACTGATTGGGAAATTTTTCTCTCGGATACGGCCACAGTTTCCCCGGAGTCCACTATGGGCTTGCTTGCGCTGTGCTTATATTATCTGGGGGCGCTTGCCATGTTCCCGCTTCAGGTTTCCGGCGGCACAATGTTTTTGGCGCTTACAAAAAAACTCTAGGATTCCCATTCTTTGGCCCGCGCAAAAGCGTAGTTCTTGATTGCTGGCTTTGGGCTTGGCTTCATGTCCGGCTCAAAAAAAGGCGGCTTTGATAGCCGCCTTTTTTCATTCCCACAAAAGCTCGGAAAAGGGCCCCTCCGCTCTAGATGAGCGGTGCCGCCGGAAAACTCAGCAGGACTTTAAAGAGGTCCCCATCGATCTCTATAGAAAAGATTCCATTCTGAAGCTCTGTCAGGCTGCGCGCAATGGAAAGGCCTAGGCCGCTTCCCTCTGTGCTGCGGGCAGAATCCCCGCGCACAAACCGTTCCTGCAGCTCATCTGCAGAGATATTGAGGCGATCTCTGGAGATGTTTTTCAAGGAAACCTGGATATTTTCCCCCGAAAAGGCAACATCGAAATAGACGCGCGTATTCTTCTGGCTGTATTTGCAGATATTGCCCAGCAGATTATCCAGTACCCGGAAGAGATATCTGCCATCTGCATAGATGTAGGCTTCCTTTGGCAGGTTTACAATCAGCTCCAGCCCGCGCTCCCCTAGTCTATCCAGATATTCCCCGGCAATCTGGCGGCAGAGCTGGGCGATATCCGTCAACTGCAGCTCTACATGCAAATTTCCCGTAGAAGCTTTGGACGCCTCCACCAAATCCTCTATCAGCTTTTTCAGCCGCTGCGATTGCCTTTCCAGTACCGCCAGGTATTCCTCCGCCGCCTTATTTGGCATCTGTTCCTTTTTTAGCAGGTCCACATAGTTGACAATGGAGGTGAGCGGCGTTTTGATATCGTGGGAGACATTTGTAATGAGCTCTGTTTTCATGCGCTCACTTTTCAGCCGCTCCTCCACTGCGCGCGACATTCCCACGCCAATGTTGTTGAGCGTTCTTGCATGCTCTCGGAAGAGCCAGCTTACTTTCTCCGGATTGAGTTTATAGTTTAAATCCCCCTGCGCAATGTGCTTTCCCTCGGAAAACACATCCTGCATCTGGGCGACGGCCTGGCAAACCACAAACAGCGCGCCAATCTGCAGAGCCGCCAGCAGCAGGCCAAAATAGGGCCGATGGCCATAGCTATATAGCAGCATAAGAAGAAGAGTCGCCGCGACATAGGCCAGGAACAGCAGCGCTGCTTTCCAGGTAATCTTCACATGGCCAAAAAATTCCCGCACCCTCATATAGAGCCAATGCGCCGCCCGGTATAGAATGGCACTTCTCCACCACTTTCCTGCCTTGAAGCGTGTGGCAAAGCTCATTGCCCCGTCCAGCGCCAACAGTACCCACCCAAGGCAGACAGGCACAAAAAGGAATATCCTCTGCACAAGCGAGGCATTTTCCATATAGAGCATTCGCCTGGTGAGCGCAGCAAGGCTCACTCCTACAAGAGCCACTGCCAGAGCGAAGAGATCTACGGGAATCCTATCCTGAAGGTTCTTTACAACGCCCGTACTTTCGGGGCGGCGGCCGGCAGAACAGAACAGAAAAACCAGCAGCGCGACGCTTGCCAATACCAGGACTCCCAGCCAGACGATCATCGTATACTTATACGGCGCCAAACGCAGATAGGCCTGGTAACTTTCATAGTAATCGTCGTTTGCCGAAATTTCCCGGACAAAGCCGCGCTGTTCATACGCCTTGCCATCCGCCCCATCGATGGAGCCATAGTCCCACCCCTGCCCGGATGGCGCACCCTCAAAGTTTTGCAGCACAACCTGCCCGGTTTCATCCGTCAGATAAAAGCAGTAGTTCGTGGCGCCGTTCATCAACCGCGCTTCCAGATAATCCCGCAGATATTCCGCGTTTTCCGCTTCACCCGTCAGCGCACCCCAATATTCAAACGCCTGCTCTGCATAGGCGGCGCTGATGCGCCGGCATTCCTCTGAATCCAGATAATCTTCGCTCCGATAATATCCGCAGCTTTCCAGATACCCAATGCAAAGCCCCATGCCAAGGGCCGTCGCAGCGAACACGGCGAATAGGAAAATAGCCGCAATTTTAACGGGCAGGCGGTAGATCAGCTGTTTCACGAATGAACCTCTCTTTCAAATTTATATCCCTGCCCCCAAACTACCTTTACATAGCGGGGATCGGCCGGGTTGATTTCGATTTTTTCCCGCAAATGCCGGATATGGACTGCAACAGTGCCTTCCTGCCCAAAGGCAGGATCTTTCCAAACGCTCTCATAAATCTCCCGAATGGAAAAAACCTTTCCCGGGCTTTGCATCAGCAGCTTTAGGATGTTGTATTCGATAGGCGTGAGCGAAACGCTCTCTCCATCCACAGTCACCTGCTTGCTCTCATCGTCCAGGCAGATTCCCCCTACCTCAATGCGCGAAGCGCTGGGCGCGCTCATTCCTCCAAGGCGCGTATACCGCCGCAAATGGGATTTCACGCGCGCCACCACTTCAATGGGATTAAATGGCTTTGTGATATAGTCATCCGCGCCGATATTGAGCCCCAGCACCTTATCCCCATCTTCGCTTTTTGCCGTGAGCATGATGATGGGAATATTGCTTACCTCCCTCAGCTTTGCCGTTGCGGTAATCCCATCCATCACGGGCATCATGAGGTCCATCAAGATCAGGTGTATCTCCTGCTCTTGGATGATCTGAAGCGCCTGCTTGCCGTTGTTCGCCTCAAAGACTTCATATCCTTCGGCCATCAAATAAATTTTCAGGGCAGAGACAATATCTTTCTCATCGTCGCAAACCAAAATCCGATACATTGCAAAACCTCCCACCAGCATAGTACCAGCTCGGGCGTTAAGAACCAAGCGGCAAAGCGATTAACCTTCTTTTAAATACAGCTTAATTTTTATAAAATGCGCCGGCATACTCCCGCAAATGCCTCAAGCTGCACGAATTGCAGGGAACATTCGCCCTGGAATCTGCCTGCCGCCTTAGCGTTTCCAGCAGCGCCAGTTTTCCCACTAGAGAAAAGGGCGGCGGGCAAATATGCCCCGCCGCCCTTTCTTAAAAGCCTTTTATCCAAATACGCT
>USII01000084.1 GCA_900554725.1 uncultured Eubacteriales bacterium | reverse complement strand
AGCCCGTCATGGCATAGGGTTTGCTAAAACTTTGAACGACAATGATCTTTTCGCGTATCTGCTGAAATTGAGAAAAGCTCGGGCAGGCAGCAGTATAGCATAGCTGCGCATATACATCGTCGCACACGATAAATAGTTCCCGCTGCCGCACAATCTCGTAAATGGCCTCCAGCGTTTTTTGGGAATAGATGGCGCCGGTTGGGTTGTTGGGCGAATTCAGCAAAATGGCCTTAGTGCGCCCTGTTATGAGAGAGGCCAGGCGGCAGGGGTCGATTTGAAAAGAGGTGTCCTGTGTGGCGATGGGGCGAAATACCCCGCCGCACAGGCGGATGATGGGCTCGTAAACGCCAAAGGCCGGCAGCGGCACGATGACTTCGTCGCCTGGGTTTAAAATGCCGCGCAGCGCCAGATAAAGCCCCTCGGTAGCACCGTCTGTCACGATTACCTCTTCAGGGCGGTAAGAAACGCCGTTTTTCTCCCGCTCAAACTGGCAGATGCACTCTCGAAGCGCGGGATACCCGGCGTTTGGGGGATAGTGCGTCAGATTCTGATCAAGGGCGGCCTTTGCGGCCTCTTTTATGGCCTCGGGCGTAGAAAAATCGGGCTCGCCGATGGTGAGAGACATGCAGCCTTCCGCCTGGCTTGCAAGCTGTGCAAATTTGCGGATTCCACTGGGCGCAAGGCCTAAAAGCGTTTGGTTTAAATGCTGTTTCATTTGTTTCCCCCAATTGAAAGGCGAAGCAGCTTTTGGAACAGCGCCAAGCCGGGCAGTAAAAGCCGCTCGTCAAACTGAAAGCAATCCGAATGCAGCGGCTGATCTCCGCCGATGCCAAGGAAGAAGAACACTCCCGGCAAGCGCTGCTGATAAAAGGAAAAATCCTCTGTAATGAGGGTCGGTTTTTCTAGCTCTAAAAGGTTCTCCTTCCCCAAATAGCGGGATACTTCCCCAAAAAGCGAAGGGTCGTTGATAACGGGCGGATAGCCATCGCTGAAATGCAGCTGGAATTGGCACCCGGTTTGCCGCTCCAATGTTTTAGAGAGAGCGAGCAGGCTTTGCCGCAGCGATGCATGAAGATCGTCTGAAAATGTGCGCAGCGTGCCTTCCAGGCGCGTATGGGCGCTGATGGCATTGCGCGCCGTGCCGCTTTGCATTCGCCCAAAGCGAAGCAGGGGGCGTTCGCCCTGGGAGGGCAGCGCCGCCATTTCATAGGCTCGGCGGACGAATTCCACCCCGGCAAACAGGGCATCAATTCCATCCTCCTGGCGCGCAATATGGGCGCTTTTTCCCTGTATTTCTATTGTGAGCTCGCAGGAGCGGGCCATAAGCGGGCCGCTGCGCGTGGCGATGACACCTGGGGGCAGGCTGGGCCAGAGGTGCAGGCCGAAAATGCAGCGGGCATTGAGCTGTTCAAAGATCCCCGATTCGCAAATATCCTTTGCGCCGCCCGTCGTTTCCTCTGCCGGCTGAAAAACCAGCAGCACATTGTGAGGGAGTGCGCGAAAATGCTCTGCCAGATATTCCGCCAGGCACAGGAGAATTGCCATATGCCCGTCGTGCCCGCATGCATGCATGGCATTTGGATGCCGGGAGCAGAAGGGCAGCGCGTTTTTTTCGCAAATGGGAAGCGCATCCATATCGCTGCGAAAAGCAATGGTATCCTCTTTGCCCGCATCAAAAAAGGCGCAGAGGGCATCCCCGCCTGGGTAAAACAGCTTGCAGGGCAGGGGGCGCAGCACGCCTTCCAAAAATGCCTTCGTTTTGGGAAGGTCAGCTCCAAGTTCTGGAATTTGATGCAGCGCGCGCCGATATGTAGTGAGCTTTTCTAGCATGAGAGCCTCCTGTTCATTATAAAATAATTGTAACCTATAAAAATGGGAATTGTAAATACTTTGAAATTCTCAAAGAGATTCATAAAAAAGTTCTTGCAATTCCAGGGGAGGGATGATACCATTAACCCATTACAGGATAGAGGCGCGGAGGAGAAAAGCCTTTTGGAGCCGGCGGGCAATGAAAAAGGGCAAGGCAATTCCGCCGAATTCCCGGGGCAGGCGTGCGGCGGGAATGGGATTACAGGGAATACCTGTAAAACTGTCTGCATTTTATATGTGGGAGTGCTATCTTTTTGGCGGCATGAACTGCGGGCCCTTCGTTCGCAGCGCTCTGTGTATTTTGCCAGTAGGGTTGCTCCCCTGCTGGCTTTTTTTATCGGTCGCCGGCCAAAGAGGAAGGAAGAGGATGCAAAGGAGGCGATAAGATGGGCATTCTATTTTGGAAAAATAGTTTTGCCTCCAGCAAAGCCGCTGCAGGTTTGTAGGAAAAGGCAATTTTGAGATTGCAGCCATTTGAACCGCCCCAATGGGGCAAAGGAGCATCAGTATGATATTAAAGGGATCGATTGTCGCGATGATTACACCGTTTACTCCAAGCGGCAGTGTGGATTTTGCAAAGTTGAAAGAGCTTTTGGATTGGCAGATTGAAAACGGGACAGATGGCATTTTGGTGCTGGGCACAACCGGAGAAACTCCTACGATGACACATGAGGAGGACGATGCCGTTTGCCAGTGCGCTATCGACCATGTGGCAGGGCGCGTGCCCGTCATTGTGGGAAGTGGCTCCAATTCGACACAAGTGCAGAAGGAAAAAAGCATCCAGTATGCAAAGATGGGAGCCGATGCCCTTTTGTGCATCAGCCCATATTACAATAAGGCAAATGCCGAGGGCATGTACCGCCATTTCGCGGAGGCGGCAGATGCCGCAAGCGCGCCCATCATCCTCTATAATGTTCCCGGGCGCACAGGCTGCCCAATTCCCCTGGAAGTTGTGCAGCGCTTAAGCCAGCATGGAAATGTCATGGGCATAAAGGAGGCCAGCGGAGATATTGCCTATGCAAGCAGCGTTGCAAAGCTGATTGGCGATGAGTTCGCCATGTACTGCGGCAACGACGATATCACCGTTCCCTTGCTTTCGCTCGGGGCTTGCGGCGTTATTTCCGTATGGGCCAATATCATGCCAAAGACATGCCACAATATGGTGATGGATTATCTCCAGGGCCGGGAAAAGGAGGCGCGCGCTGCGCAGCTTCGCTATCTGGATCTGATCCACGCCCTTTTTATGGAGGTTAACCCGATTCCAGTAAAGGAAGCGATGAACCTGATGGGAATGCAGGCAGGGGGATTCCGCCTTCCCCTCTGCCAAATGCCACAGGCAAAGCGGGAACAGCTTGCGGAGATCATGCGTCAGGCCGGGCTGAAAGTGCAGTAGGAGGCAAAGATGAAAATCGTGTTATCCGGCTATGGAAAAATGGGAAAAATGCTGGAACAGACGGCAGCGGCGCGTGGCCATGATATTCTGGCCGCCATCGATATGGAAAATATAGAACAGTTTGCCGCGCTTCCCAGGGCCGATGTGGTTTTGGATTTTTCCCACCCGGGCATGCTGCCGCATCTTGCACAGTATATTCAGCGCACAGGCACGGCGCTTTGCAGCGGGACAACCGGCTACGGCCAGGAGGAATTGGCCATTTTAAAAAAACTGGGCGAGAATGCGCCCGTTTTGCACAGCGCAAATTACAGCTTGGGTATCGCCGTTTTCCGCAAAATACTGGAACAGTTTGCGCCTGCGCTTCGGGATGGGTTCGATGTGGAATTGGTAGAAAAGCACCATAATCAGAAGGTAGATGCGCCCAGCGGCACGGCCAAACTGCTGGTCAGCGCGATAGACCCTAAAAAAGAGCTGAGAATAATAACTGGCCGGGAAGGGATGTGCGGCCCGCGGAAGAAGGATGAAATCGGCGTATTCGCTCTGCGGGGCGGAACTGTGGCCGGGGAGCATACCGTTTATTTCTTTGGAGAAGAGGAAACGCTCTGCATCGCACATACGGCCGCGAGCCGCCGCGTTTTTGCAGTGGGCGCAGTGCGCGCCGCGGAGGCGCTGGCAGGCCGTCCGGCAGGGTTTTACGATTTGCAGAGCGTGTTGTTTTAGGGTATGGGCAAAGGGCGGCGTTGCCGCAGAAAGGGATGCATATGGACGCATATCAGATTATCGAATATATCCGCACGGCAGAAAAGAAAACGCCGGTGCAGGTATTTTTGCAGGAAAAACAGCCGGTTTCTTTCCCTGGCGCAGTAGAATTTTGCGCTGAGGGTGGAATGAAAATTGTATTTGGGGATTGGGGGAATATTGGCCCTATTCTCGAAAAAAATGCCGATAAATTTGCGCAGATCCACATTGAGAATGCGGCGCGCAATTCTGCAATCCCTCTTCTTGATATGAAGGAAATTTCGGCGCGCATCGAGCCGGGCGCCATCATCCGCGAGCAGGTGGAAATTGGGGAAAATGCCGTCATTATGATGGGGGCGATTCTCAATATCGGCGCTGTTGTAGGCGCGGGTACGATGATCGATATGGGCGCAGTGTTGGGCGGCCGGGCGACGGTAGGGAAAAATTGCCATATCGGTGCAGGCGCAGTGCTGGCAGGCGTTGTAGAGCCGCCAAGCGCAGAGCCCGTTGTTGTAGAAGATGGAGTGATGATTGGCGCCAATGCAGTCGTGCTGGAAGGCGTTCGAGTGGGCAGTGGGGCCGTTGTGGCGGCAGGCGCTGTGGTAACGGAAGATGTCCCTGCAAATATGGTGGTGGCAGGGGCACCAGCGCGCATTATCAAGAAGAAGGATAGCAAAACAGAGGCAAAAACCGAGCTGGTCGCTGCGCTGCGGGAGCTGAAATAAAAAAATGACCAAAAAACCGCCATTTTGGCGGTTTTTTTGCGGAAAAATGACGATTAAAATTCAATCCCTTTGCGCGCACTGAGTTGCTCTGTTCCGTAGGGGTGCTTGATAGAGGTCATTTCCGTTGCGTAATCTGAAAGGATAAGCAACTGCTGGGTTGGCGCCCTTCCGGTAAGAACCAGTTCGCATTTGGCGCTTTTTACAGCGTAAATGAGCTCTTGTTCTGTAAAAGCCCCCTGTTGCAGGGCGTCCAGCGCTTCATCCAGTACGGCAATTTCATATCTGCCGCTCTGCGCTTTTTGCACTGCCTCGCAAAAAAGCCTGTGCTGGGCTTCTAAATAGCTTTTCTTTTCCTCCGGAATCATATGCCAGATGAACTTGGCCGGAGGAGAAGCCAGAATTTCCGCGCCCAGGCTTTGGAGAGGAGCAATTTCGCTGCTGCTGCCGTCCTTTAAAAACTGGCAGAAAAGCACCTTTGATCCGGCGCCCAGGCTGCGCAGGCATAGCCCTGCGGCGGCCGTCGTTTTGCCCTTGCCGTTTCCGTAATATAGATGAAGATAGTGCTCTTTCATAATTCCCTCCTTGCTACCATTATTGTAC
>USII01000083.1 GCA_900554725.1 uncultured Eubacteriales bacterium | reverse complement strand
AATGTCTTGATGCTGCCATCGCTCATGCTGCCATAAAAGCCAGGGATAACTGCGCGTTCACAGTTTTTCAGCCGCTTGGAGAGCACGCTCATGGTCTGCGCAGCATCGTATTTGCCGCGCTTATCAAAGAAGATGACCTCTGCCGCATCGATAAATTCATATCCAAGCAGCTCAGAGATGAGAATGCCGTTTAAAAATTCTCCCCGGCTGGCGGCGTAATCCGCATCCGCTCCTTCCAGAATCTTCTCCCGAATTTCCTCCAGATACTCCTCAATGCGCACATGCAGACCCAGCTTATCGCGAATTTCTATAAAGCGGCTGCAGATTTTCTGATAAGTGGCCTCATAATCATGCCCATACTCCGCAGAACGCTGCAGCAGATAGAGAAGATCTGTCACTTTCTCATCATCGGGCGTGCGCTTTCCCGGCGCGGAAGGAACGATATAGCGCCTGCTTTTATCGGCCAAAATGATATCTTTTACTTTTAAAATCTGTTTTGCGCTTGCAAGGGAAGTCCCCCCAAACTTAGCAACAGTAATTGCCATCTTTTTACTCCTCTTCGGGGCGGGATAGCTCCTCTACCTGCGCACCCTCCTGGAATTCCTGCCGGATTCGATAACCCTTCTTTTTGGGAATCGGCCGGGATTCCACCGCCTCTTTTGCATCCTCGGGCGCAGCCTGGGCAGCCTCTTCGCTCTTCTGCTCCTCTTCCTTTGGCAGGCGGGCGATCAGGCGGCATTCCAGGTAATAGCGCTTATCTTTGGCCTCGCCCAGGGAAAAGCTCTTCTTGGGCAGCACGCCAAAGCTGGCCAGTGTTTCAAAAAATGTTTCCTTTTCCAGCGCCGGCATGATGAACCCCAGCGTATCGTACTGGCGCGTCTGCTCCTCCAGCTCCTCATCCCCATGAACATATTCCAGCTTGCACGACGGGAACTCCCGCAGGAAGTTTTCCAACACAGGCTGCAGCTCTTCTACGATCATAGAGGATGTGGGAGAATAAATTTCAATTCTTCCTGCGCTATCTTTACTGGAGAAGAAGATCGTCTGCGCGGCATCGCTCTGCTGCAGATTCGGCTTTCTTCTGGAAAATACCAGCCGGGCATCTGCGCCCGAAGCATTCAGCCTATCTACAATATACTGCACACACTTAGATGTATTCAGCCCCGAGATGACGCGATGAATGGGCTTTATGGAAAGGCCCTCGTCGTAGAGGTTGATAAGCTCGCACAGCGCATATCTGAGCGGGCTATCCTGCTGTTGTTCGGGGGTGAGCATCTCTTTCGCCTGCTCCCAAACGGCTTTTGCCGTTGCCAGGGAATGGTTGCCATCTCCCACGCAAAAGCGCATGCCATCGCGCAGAGGCAACGCGGAAAGCGCCCTGAGAATTTCCTGCTCGGCTTCCTTGTTGTTGATAAAATACCCGGTGACACGGCCGCCGCCCATCATCAGCTCAAAATCGTAAACCTTGGGGAAAAATTCCTTTTTCTGCCAAATCGGCTCGATGACTGTTCTATCCTTGTCATCCATGAGCAGCATAATATGGGGCATTTCAATATCCGCCCCATTGCGGATTTCAATGCGCGGCGGAATCCGCTCCACAATGACTTCCTCGCTGGCACGCACGAGCGGCGTTTTATACGGCTCGTTTTCATATTCCTCAAGATCGATATTGACCATCAGGCCTTTGCGGATAACACCATCGATATAGCGCTCCACCAGGATAAAGCCAGGAGGCAACAGGTTTAGAACGCCATCTTCAATATAGCTGCGCATGATCTCCTTTGCTTCGGAAATGCGCTCTTCCTTATCGGGCGAATCCAGGTAAATCTCTGGCAGCATAACATGCAGCGTGGAAGGGCTGCTGCCCACAAAGCGCTCGACATCATTCCAGTATTGCCTATTTTGAACAAACTGATCGCAGGCGATCACCGCCCATTTTCGCATATTTGTCTTTTCATCCGGAATGAGAATTTCCGGAACCGCAATGCCAATACCCTTGCCTAGTTTCATAAAATAGTCACCTTTCTTTTGGGGGCATCCCATCCCCATGGCCATAAAAGCCTCTGCTGGATGCTCATTGCTCGCATAATCTAACGGATATACTATATCACAACACTTCTTTCCCTTCAACTTTTTTTAATCTAATTTCAAGAAACACAAGAAAAATATAGCCTCATATTTGCCATAAAGGCGCCTTTATGGCAAAAACAGAAGAAAACCCGTGTACTATTGAAGGAAAATATGCTAAAATGGTGTTGGCCAAAATGGGCCTGAAAAAGGCCTTTGGGGCGGGCCAACAGCGGCCGGCCGCTTTTCCCTTTCAAAACCGCAGGGCGGGCAATGCGCCCGGGAGGGATCAAAGCGATTTCATATAGAAAAGGAGCCGAGGAGTTTGAATTTACCGGAAATCGAGAAAAAATGGCAAAAAAAATGGGCGGAAACCGGGCTGTACCACTTTGATAAGCACAGCTCTAAGCCAAAAAAATATGTGCTGGAGATGTTCTCCTATCCTTCTGGCGCCAAGCTGCATGCCGGGCACTGGTATAATTACAGCCTGGCAGATACTTATGCCAGGTATCTTCGCATGAAGGGTTACAATGTGTTTCACCCCATGGGTTTTGATGCCTTTGGCCTTCCGGCGGAAAACTACGCCATCAAAACGGGCATCCACCCGGAAGATTCCACGCTGCAAAATATCGAAACCATGGAAAAACAGCTTCGGGCCATGGGCGCCTCTTTCGACTGGGATTACGAAGTCAAAACCTGCATGCCTGAATATTATAAGTGGACGCAGTGGTGCTTCCTGCAGCTCTATAAAAAGGGCCTGGCCTACCGCAAGGCTGCGCCAGTCAACTGGTGCCCCCATTGCCAGACTGTGCTTGCCAACGAACAAGTTGTGGAGGGCGCCTGCGAGCGCTGCCATACCACTGTCACGCGCAAACACTTAACCCAGTGGTTCTTTAAAATTACCGATTATGCTGAGGAACTGCTCTCCGGGCTGGAAAACCTCGATTGGCCTGAAAAGACAAAGCTGATGCAGAAAAACTGGATTGGAAAATCCATCGGCGGCGAAGTGGTCTTTCAGCTGGAGCAGGGCGGGGAATTTCGCGTATTTACTACCCGCGCTGATACGCTTTATGGCTGCACCTATGTCGTCATCTCTCCGGAGCATCCGCTCATCGAAAAAATCACAACGCCCGAATGCAGGGAAGCTGTCCGCGCATATCAGGAATATGCCGCAAAGGCAACTGAAATCGACCGCCTTTCCACAACCCGGGAAAAGACGGGCGTCTTTACCGGCGCTTATGCCATTAACCCGGTCAACGGCCGCAAGGTTCCCATCTGGGCAGCGGACTATGTTTTGGCAAGCTATGGCACAGGCATTGTCATGGCAGTTCCTGCCCACGATGAGCGCGATTTTGCCTTTGCCAGCAAATACAATCTCCCCATCGAGCGCGTCATTCGCGCCCGGGTGGAAGGAGAGGACGATTCCCTGCCTTATACAGGCAGCGGCGTGCTGGTAAACAGCGGCGCTTTGGATGGCATGGGCGTAGAGGAAGCCCGCGCCGCCTTGCTGGAGACGCTCCATAGCCAGGGAAAAGGCGGCCCCAAAGTCAATTATCGCCTGCGCGATTGGCTGATCTCCCGCCAGCGTTACTGGGGTGCGCCCATTCCCATCATTCACTGCCCTCATTGCGGCGATGTGCCTGTGCCCGAAGAGGATCTCCCGGTGCGCCTGCCCTATGATGTGGATTTTACGCCGGATGGCACTTCTCCTCTGGCCAAACACGAGGGCTTTATGAATGTCGCCTGCCCCAAGTGCGGCGCTCCAGCCAAGCGCGATCCGGATACCATGGATACTTTCGTTTGCTCTTCCTGGTATTACCTGCGCTATCCGGACAATAAGGATGATAAAATGGCCTGGGATCCGCAGATTATCAATAAGATGCTGCCCGTCGACAAATATATTGGCGGCGCAGAGCATGCCTGCATGCACCTGCTCTATGCCCGCTTCTTTACCAAGGCATTTCGGGATATGGGTTATCTGAACTTCGATGAGCCCTTCTCCTCCCTGGTGCATCAGGGCACGATTCTCGGCCCGGATGGCGAGAAGATGAGCAAAACCCGGGGCAATGTCATCTCCCCAGACGACTATGTGAACAAATTCGGCTCAGATGCATTTCGCATGTACCTTGGGTTCGGCTTCTCCTATGTAGAGGGCGGCCCATGGAGCGATGGGGGCATCAAATCCATCCATAAGTATCTGGAGCGTGTCGAGCGCCTGATAGACCGTGCTCTTGCTGAGGGCAGGAAAAAGCAAAAAGGCCAGGAAGAAAAGGAAGTGGAATTCGTGCTGCACAATACGGCCAAAAGCGTCAACACGGATATCGAGGCATTTTCCTTTAATACTGCCATTGCCCGCCTGATGGAACTTACCAATGCCATGTATCGCTACCTGGATGGCCCCGCCGATGGCGATTATGCCCGGGAAGTCTGCAAGACGCTGCTGCTGCTCATGGCTCCCTTTGCACCGCATTTTTGCGAGGAGCTTTGGGAAAGAATGGGCGGCGCATACAGCATTTTCAACCAGCCCTTCCCTGCCTGGGACGAAAGCGCCTTAAAAAAGGATGAGCTGGAATATCCCCTGCAGATCAACGGAAAAGTGCGCGAGCGTTTCCTCGTCCCGGCGGATTACGGCAAGCCGGAGCTGGAAACATATGTCAAGGAGCATTTTTCTTCCTATTGGGATGGCAAGCAAGTGGTAAAAACCATCATCGTGCCTGGAAAGATTGTAAATATCGTCGTGCGCTAAATAAAAAAGCGGGGGCTTTCCCCGCTTTTTTATTTAGCTGCGCTTCCCTAAAGCGGCCTGCGCTCATATGTCTCGCAGATGGAGAGTGTACCATCTGTATCCTCTGGCGCCTCCACGCGAATTTGATTGGCCGCGCAGAAATTGTTCTGGTTATAGATGCAGTCCAGCGCATTGCAGGAGATAAAGTCTGTCTGCAGAGGGGTGTTCTCCTCTGTCAGGTTTTGCTGCTCCGCCCGCATCATGCCGGAAACGCTAGTAACTGCCGTAGGGCAGGGCAGGTTTCCACATGCTGCCGCCCGCAGACTGCCCGGCCTCGCAAACGAATCACAGTATGCAAGAGCGCCGTAATTATTCTGGAATTTCTCCACCCGCACCATGCCGCTTTCACAGACGCCATCTGTATTATGCACGCATTCCATGGCCTGACAGGTGATCTTGCTTATCAAAACAGCGTCGCCTCCTTTTTTTCAAAATTTGAACACATGCTGTCGCTCTTATTGGCCACATTATCGAAGCTTTTGGGTGCGCAAGGCGCAACCTTTATGG
>USII01000082.1 GCA_900554725.1 uncultured Eubacteriales bacterium | reverse complement strand
CTAATCGGAATATTTTGAGCTTTCAAAGCTTACTGTATAGTACGCAGCAGCAAAATAATTGTGCCGTTTTTCTTTTCATTTCTTTTTCCAGCGCCCAGGGAAAACCGTTGACTTTTTCCAAAGCCTTTTATATGATAAGGGTAATAAAATATGGAAGGTTGGGCATAAAGGCAGCGAACTCCAGCATGAAGAGACGCGGTGGTGGGTGAAAACCGCGCTGGCACGGTGCTTTCGGCAGCCCGGGAAAAACCTGTCTGATAAAGTGGGCTTTTGGCCAAATAGGGTGGAACCACGGAGGAGCTTCTTTCGTCCCTATGTGGCAGAAGCTTTTTTTATTTGGCAGGCAGAAATTCGTATTCGGGAGGTTTCAAATGCAAAGAAGCAAGAAGACCATGGAAAAGATCGTCGCGCTGGCAAAAAACAGAGGGTTTGTTTTCCCCGGTTCGGAAATCTACGGCGGTCTTGCCAACACCTGGGATTATGGCCCGCTGGGTGTGGAATTTAAAAATAATGTCAAGCAGGCCTGGTGGCGCAAATTTGTCACCGAATGCCGCTATAATGTAGGGCTGGATTGCGCCATTCTCATGAATCCTGAAACCTGGGTGGCATCTGGCCATGTGGGCGGTTTTAACGACCCTCTTATGGATTGTAAGGAATGCCACGAGCGCTTTAGGGCCGATAAGCTTATCGAAGACTATGCATTTGCGCATCATCTGGAACTGGATGTAGCCGCCATGGATAATAAACAGATGGAGGAATTCATTGCGGAGCATATTCCCTGCCCTACCTGCGGAAAAAACAACTTTACGCCCATCCGCAAGTTCAATCTGATGTTTAAGACTTTCCAGGGGGTCAACGAGGATACTGCATCCGAAATTTTCCTGCGCCCCGAAACCGCGCAGGGTATATTCGTCAATTTCAACAATATACAGCGCACCACCCGCAGCAAAATTCCTTTCGGCGTCGGTCAGATAGGCAAATCCTTCCGCAACGAAATCACTCCGGGGAACTTCACTTTCCGCACGCGGGAATTTGAGCAGATGGAGCTGGAGTTTTTCTGCGACCCCAAGGAGGAGATGCAGTGGTTCCATTACTGGAAGGACTACTGCAAGAACTTCCTGCTGAGCCTTGGCATGGCGGAGGAGAGCATCAAGCTGCGGGATCACTCCAAAGAAGAGCTTTCCCACTATTCCAACGCCACGACAGATATCGAATACCTCTTTCCCTTTGGCTGGGGCGAGCTTTGGGGAATTGCCGATCGCACGGATTTCGACCTCAAGGCGCATATGGAGCATTCTGGCGAAAACTTCACCTATCAGGATCCCATTACAAACGAAAAGTATGTTCCCTACTGCATCGAACCCTCTCTGGGCGCAGACCGCGTAGCCCTTGCTTTCCTGTGCGAAGCCTACGACGAGGAGCAGCTGGAAAATGGGGAAACGCGCGTTGTGCTGCATCTGCACCCGGCACTGGCGCCATATAAGGCCGCTGTTCTGCCGCTGCAGAAGAAACTCTCGCCCAAAGCAGATGAAGTATACGAGATGCTCTTAAAACACCACAATGTAGATTACGATCTTTCCGGGAGCATTGGCAAGCGCTACCGCCGCCAGGATGAGATTGGCACACCCTACTGCATCACCATCGATTTCGATACATTGGAGGATGGATGTGTCACCGTGCGTGACCGCGATAGCATGGAGCAGATTCGCATTGCCATTGATGCGCTGCCCGCATTCTTGGAGGAGAAGGAAAGCTTCTAAAAAAACAGCCTGCACTTTCTTTGTGCAGGCTGTTTTTTGTTCCTCAAAGCGGCTGCAACCCTTCTGCACCGCCGCGGATACTAAAAAAGGCCGGCTAATGCCGGCCTTTTTTCCCTATTCCTCACCAGGCCCTTCCCCTTCCTTTCCGGCAGAAGGATCCGGCTGGTTTTCCGGCTGATTCTGTACCGGAGGTGTGTAAGTTTGCTGTGCGGGCTGCTGCGCCTGAGCAGGCGCCTGGTATGCACCGGGCTGAGGCTGATATGCCTGTTGACCATATCCCGCAGGCGGAGCCTGATAGTTTTGATAGTTTTGATAGTTTTGGTAGTTTTGGTAGTTTTGGTAGCTCTGGTAACCCTGCCCATTCTGATAGGGCGGATAGTTTTGATAGTTCTGATAGGGTGGATATTGCCCATATGCCGCTCCACCCGCATTTCCCTGCTGCCCTGCATAGGGCATTCCGCCATCTTTTTTCCTCTGGGCGAAAATCACAAACGGCACAATGACGGAGAAGAAAATGGAAAGGACAAGCAGCGTTACAGCACTGCTCGGATTTGCAGATTTATAGAGCCGGTAGAGTGCAAAATAATAGAAGATCAGAAACGCAATATTGGCAAGAGTGCCCAGCAGCGTCATAATGCTGCTGCCTGCCAACAGATAGGATGCGCCATAACTTCCATAGTAATACGCATCCTCTAGCGCATAGCTGATCGTATTGCCAAATCCAATGCCCACAAGTATGCCTGCCCCAATTGCAAGCCCCAGCAAAATCCAGCGGAATCCAATGTTTTTGCCCTTCGTGCGCTCGTCATAATCATCTGCTATCGCCCCGACGACAAAGCTTGGAACGAGCCATGCAAGCCACGCTGCCTGAACACCCCTTCTCTTTGCCATGGTGTATAGGCCGATGCCGCTGAATACATAAAACAGAATTCCCATTACCAGAAGTACCAGCAGCACAACCATTAAAATTCCAATGAATACAGCCAGCGCGTCATAATAGTTTCCGGACATAAGTGTACCTCCTCACTCAACAATTTCCGTTCAAAAAAACAATGATTCCCCCTTTAGATTAGCATCCTATCCGGGGAAAATCAATACTGCCTGGTGCCTACTGTTTTAGAATGCGCTTCCCCCACATCTCAGGCAGCACCGCCTGCACACGCATCTCCTCTTCCAGATACTCTACCTGAATTTGCTCTGCATATTTTTGAATTTGGGCGAGCTTTCCCCCTTCCTGATATCCAAGGCTCAGGCTTACCTTCATCATTTTAGGCTGCAGGCGCATTTCGATGGCCTCCAGCAGTTCTGCAATGCCTTGCCCGGTTTTTGCAGAAACACAGAAGGAGCTGCGGGTATTTTCAGGCACCTGTTGCAGGAGATCCACCTTGTTATAGACGCGGATTGTGGGCTTATCTCCAGCCCCAAGCTCAGAAAGCACGCTCCGCACAACCTGCGCCTGATTTGCAGATTCGGGGTTGGAAAGATCAGTCACATTGAGCAGCAAATCTGCCCGTGTCGCCTCTTCCAGCGTAGAGCGGAATGCGCGAATCAAGTCGTGCGGAAGCTTTTCGATAAACCCGACGGTATCTGTAAAAAGCACTTCTTTTCCCGAGGGCATGCGCACTTTGCGCGTCACAGGGTCGAGCGTTGCAAACAGTTTATCTTCCGCATATACACCCGCATCGGATATGGCATTGAGCAGGCTGCTCTTTCCGGCGTTGGTATATCCCACCAGTGCGACTTCAGGCACGCTGTTTTTCTCCCTCTGCTCCCGGCGCAGGGCGCGCTGCGCCGTCAGCTTCTCAATTTCCTCCTCCAGCTCATAAATGCGCCGACGGATGCGCCGGCGGTCCATTTCCAGCTTGCTCTCCCCGGGGCCCCTCGTGCCAATGCCCGCCCCCAGCCTGGAAAGCGCCAGCCCTTCGCCCATAAGCCTTGGGAGATGATACTTAAGCTGCGCCAGTTCTACCTGCAACCTGCCCTCCCGCGTTTTGGCATGGCGGGCGAAGATATCCAAAATCAGCGCCGTGCGATCCACAATTTTAACGGATAGGCTCTCCTCCAGATTTCTAGCTTCTACTGCGGAAAGCTCATCGTTAAAAATCGCCAAATCCACTTCCATCGCAGAAATGGCAAGGGCAATTTCCTCCAACTTTCCTTTTCCGATATACAAGCCCTTTTCCCTTGGCCTATCCTGGGTAAAAGAGGCAACGCACTGGGCCCCGGCTGTTTGTGCGAGAAGCTCTAACTCCTTCATCTGCGCCTGTGTGCAGTTTAGGCCGATGAGTATTGCGCGCTCTACATCATCGGCTGTCTGCTGGGTGCGCACAAGCTCAGCCACGCGCCGCGTGCAGCGCTCAATTTCCCCATTTAGAAAGGCATGCGGCAGCTTTTCTATCAAAAACGGCCCCGCAAAAACCGCTTCTGTCAGCTCTTTTCCAATAAATCCGGCGCATAGGCTTCTGGGCTTCCCATCCGCCACTGCCAACGCGGCCATGCAGTCCATCCTGGCGGAGAGCAGCGTTGCGATATCCACATCCGAAAGGCGCGGGCTGCCGTTTGGATGCGTATGAATGCAGCGCACCCCCGAAAGCCCCTGTGTTCCGCGCCGCCTGCGCACCACCGGCATGAGAACATGGTTTTCGCTTCCCAAAGAGACATCCATCACGCGCCCGCTGCGCGATAGGGAAATGGAGATTTCCCGGTTCAGCAGACAAGAATATTTTGCCAGTGCCTCGGCCATTTCCAGCGTTAGAAATTCACTTCTTGGGCACTCCAGCTCGTAAAGAAGCTCCAGCTCATCCAGTATATTTTGTTTGATCCCTTCTGTATTCCCGTTAATCAAATGCATTTCTCCTTTGCTTTTGCCACTGCCAGATAGAGAGCGACATCCAAAATCGCGCCGGCCAGCAACCCCAAGATGATTCCAATATGCCCGATTCCCTGTTCCCTGCCCGCATTTTTATAGGTATCATATAATATTGTCATAAAAATGCCCATGCTGCAGAGCGTAAGCACAGAGAGCATCAACTTTGCCAAGCGCGCCTGAAAATCCATATTTTCCGGCGTAATCGGAACAGGATAGCTCATAAAGCGCGGAAAGCGTTTCAGCAGAAAAAGCAGCCCATAAACCAAAATTCCAAGCGCAAAGATCAGGCACAGACTCATCTGCACCCCTAGAACGCTCTTCTCCTTTTGCGCTCCCCCGGGTATTTGAAAGGCGACTTCCTGATGGGAGAGCGCGAAAAAGACAAGCAGGCACACCAATAGAAAAAAGGAAGCAATTTCGCATACGGCAGTCCAAAAGCGCACTGTTCTCATCGTTTCACCTCCTAAATCATATTACCACATCCGATTAAAAATTGCATAAAGTGCTGTCTTGCAAACGCAAATAAAATATGCTAAGATGTACATGCTGCATTTATGGCCCGTTTGGCAGTGCTGTTTTTTTATTTTGAGAGAGAATTTGGAATCTAGACAGAATTTCTCATCATCCATGTACCCGTAGCTCAGCTGGATAGAGCGTTGGACTCCGACTCCAAAGGGCTACCCAACAATATATACACATAATATGCACGTGTGCCCATAGCTCAGCTGGATAGAGCGCAGGACTCCGACTCCTGAGGCCGAAGGTTCGAATCCTTTTGGGCACGCCACAAAAACCCCGAAAACAAAGCTTTTTCGGGGTTTTTCAATTAGTCTGTACAC
>USII01000081.1 GCA_900554725.1 uncultured Eubacteriales bacterium | reverse complement strand
GTGGTTTGATAGGCACAACGAAAAGACGCTGTTCTATTTTGATGAACAGGAGGCCATTGGCGAGCTGCTGCACAATTTCGATGCGCTGGGCTTAAAAGGCGCGACCATCCGGATCGATGGGAAGATTCGCGCGATGACGATTGGAGAATTTCTGCCGCCGGATACGGCTCATATTATCATCGAAAAGGCGGATATCGATTATCCGGGGCTGTACGCCGTGATCAACCAAAAATTCCTGGAGAAGGAGTGGGCGCATACCAAGCTGGTGAACCGGGAAGAGGATATGGGCGTAGAGGGCCTGCGCAAGGCAAAAGAGTCCTATCATCCGATTTATAAAAATAAAGTGTTTAACGCCATGCGCATTTAAAAGCGCTGGCAAAATCAAAAAGAAAAGTTTAAAAGTATAAACACCTGTGCATAATAGCTTTAACAAAAGCGAAAAGACAGGTGTTTTTTTATGCGTAACAAAAAATTATCTCTTCTATTGGCGGCAATATTGCTGCTGAGCTGCGTTTGTGCCCGGCTCCAGGAGCCGTTTCGCCTGCATATTATTGCCAACAGCGATGGTGCGGCGGATCAGAATGTCAAGCTGTTGGTGCGGGATGCCATTTTGGAATACACGGCTGATGAGGCTTCCGCCTGCCGGGATAAAGAGCAGGCAGAACACTATATGAGGGAGCACCTTTCTGAGCTGGAGGCCTGCGCAAACCAGGTGTTGGCGGAAAACGGCTTTTCCTATACCGCCTCGGCCACGCTTGGCCGGTTTCCTTTCCCGGACAGGACATACGGCGGCATTACCTATCCGGCCGGGCAGTACGATGCGCTGAGGCTGGTGCTGGGCGAGGGCGAAGGGCAGAACTGGTGGTGCGTCATGTTTCCGCCGCTGTGCATTGTAAATGAAGAAATTTTGGAGGAAGATGAAGTGGAGTATACTTCGTTTACCTGGGAATGGTTAAAATCGCTGTTTTTGGGGGAACAGAAGGAGGAAGGGCATGAAGAGCGCTAAAGCATGGGTGCGCACGGCAGCGGCAGTGGCGGCGGCCGTGTTGTTGGCGGTATTCTGGCTGGCGGCTGCCGGGGCGACATATACGAAGCTTCCAGCCTCCGATGTACAGGAAATTCAGCGCCGCCTAAAGGCATGGGGCTACTATAGCGGAGAAGTGGATGGCATCTATGGGGACCTTACTTATAAAGCTGTTCGGTATTTTCAGAGCAAAAACGGGCTTTCGATAGATGGCATCGTGGGCAATAAAACCGCGGAAAAGCTGGGAATTCAGCTCTCCAATGGCAAAGATGAAGGGGCAGATACCTACCTGCTTGCAAAGCTGGTCTATGCAGAGGCGCGGGGAGAACCCTATCAGGGCAAAGTTGCGGTGGCGGCGGTTGTGCTCAACCGAGTGAAGAGCGCGGAGTTTCCCAATTCCATTTCTGGGGTAATCTATCAGCCTGGCGCATTTTCAGTGGTTTCGGATGGGCAGATTTCTCTTTCCCCGGATGCAGAGGCGCTCCGGGCTGCAAAGGATGCCCTTGCCGGGGCAGACCCTACGGGCGGATGCCTTTTCTATTATAACCCCAAGAAAACGAGCAACTCCTATATGCTCTCAAAGCCCGTTGCGCTGAGCATCGGCAATCACAACTTCTGCTATTAAGAGGCGGAAAGGGGATGATTTTTTGCAGGAGAAAAAAGCAAAATGGGCCAGGTGGGTTTCCGCTTTGGCCACAGGAGCCGTTGTGATTTTTGCAGTCTGCTATGCAATCTATATGGATTGGCGCAGCGATAAGCTGGAGAGCCAGCTTGACGCACGGCAGGAGGCAGTATATGGGGAATTGCTCGAGGGAATGGATTCGCTTGAGAGCAAGCTCTATAAGCTGAGCCTTCTTCCCAATTCGGCAAAGACCCCCGAACTGCTTGCGGATATTTGGCGGCAGACGGGCGAGCTTGCGGGATATTTTTCTGCCGTTTCCCTGGGGGCGGAAATCGATGGGCAGGTGCTCAACTTTTTAAACCAATCGGGAGATTATGCAAAGCAGCTTTTCCTGCGGGCGGCCAGCGGCGGCCAGCTGGAGGAACAGGATGCCGGGCAGATCGAGCAGATGCAGAATGCCTGCGAAAAGCTGAGGGAAAAGCTGGAGCAGGCATGGGAGGCGGGGTATAGCGCGCAGGTGCAGATATCCGAATATTTTTTGGAGGATGCGCGCTATGTCGAGCAGTTTAGCGCGCAGGAATACCCGCATCTCATCTACGATGGGCCGTTTTCCCAAAGCCTGGAAACTGCTCCGGCCCTTGCCGGAGCAACCAAGGTTTCAAAGGAACAGGCGCAGAAAACGGCAGAGAAATTTGCCGGCACAGCGCTGCAATTTGTGGGATACAGCGCGGCAGATAAGGTGCCATTCTTCACTTTTTGCGGGCAGGATGGGCAGAATGTGGCGGTATCTGAGCTGGGAGGAGAAATCCTTTTTTGGAATATCCTGCATGAGACGGATATCTCCGTAGCGCCTACCGAGCAAAAAGCAGAGGAGCTAAAAGCGGTGGCGCTGGATTTCCTTGAGCAGAAGGGGTATCCGCAGTGTGAGCTTTCCTATGCGCAGTACTATGGCGGAGATGCGCTTCTTAACCTGGTTCCGCTGCAGGATGGTGTGCGCCTCTATCCGGATCTCATAAAAATCTGGGTGCAGGCAGACGGCATGAAGGTGGTGGGGATGGATGCATCGGCCTATGTAAAAAATCACAGACAGCGCACTTTTGAAGAGGCAGTTGCTCTGCACGATGCGCGGGCCGCATTGCCTGCTCAGGTGGCGGAAACAGATTGGGCCATGGCGCTGGTTCCCCGGCAGACGGGAGAAGAGGTATATTGTTTTGAATTCTTTTGCAACTACAAACAGCGGGATGCGATTGTCTATGTGAATGCGGCAGATGCAAGCGTGGAAGATATTTTGGAGATATTGCATGTCAACAACGGAACTTTGACAAGATAGCAGTACAAAAATTGCATTTGAATAAAAAAGGGCGCGGATTTTTCGCGCCTTTTTCGATTTTTTACATTTTTTTTGCAGGAAAAAAATAAAAAATTTCAAAAATGAGAGAAATTTTGCAGCAAACATATTGCGCCCTCAGGGGGGAATGTGTTAAAATTAGCAAATATGCGGGCACTTTGCCCAAGATGATATATAAAGAAGAAGGTTTTATGGTCCGGATGGATGAAATACGCATTCGCATTGTGAGCTCGCAGATGGCCGGCGGCGAGAGGGAGCAGATGAATATCAAGACGCAGGGCACGCTGCGGCAGTCGGAAGATGCCAGCATCATAGAGTATGTGGATATGGAAGGGGATACCCCCGCGGGGACGACCACAATCTGGGTGCGGGAGGATACTGTCGGCATGCAGAAAAAGGGCGCTATCGAGACGGAGTTTGTCTTTGAAGAGGGAAAAACCTATTCCACCCTCTATCGGATGCCCTTTGGGGAGATGAATGTGACGCTTCTGCCCACGCATGTGGACGCCCGCATGGGGAAAAAGAGCGGAAGTATTGAGCTAGAATATGTTTTAAATATTGCCGGCTCGCAGGTGGTAAACCGGTTGAGCCTGAATTATGATCGGCGCTAAGGGCGCTATAAAAAGGAGGAGATTATATGCAAATTCAATGGATCGCACATTCGTGCTTTAAAATTACCCTGGAAAGCGGAACGGTTTTACTGTTCGATCCCTTTGGGGAGGGGATTGGCTATACAATGCCCCAAGTGGAGGCGGATTATGTGTTTTGCAGCCATGATCATTTTGATCACAATGGTTTAGACAATGTGCGCCCCGGCTACAAGCTGTTTTTGGAGCCTGGGCACTATGAGGAAGCGGAGCTGGTGATCGAGGGGATTGCCTGCCATCACGATGGTGCCCAGGGGGCGCTTCGGGGAAACAATATCATCTTTAAAGTCAGCGCGGAAGGCGTTTCTATGGCGCACCTTGGGGATTTGGGGCATCCGCTCAATGCAGATCTTGCAGCGAAGCTTGGAAAAGTGGATGTGCTGATGATCCCTGTGGGCGGAAACTATACCATCGATGCACAGGAGGCGTTTGAGGTCTGCAAGCAGGTAGAGCCAAATGTCATCCTGCCCATGCACTATCGCACGCCCTCCCTTACGGTGGATATCGCGCCGGTAGCGGGCTTTATCCAGGCGACAAAGGGCTATTTCGATCGCTCTGTGCTTGGGGAATCCTCCTTCCGCTATGTGGCGGCAGACCGCAAAAAGCGCACGCGCGTTTTCCTGCTGCACCCGGAGCTGGAAAAATAGTGCAGGGAGAGGAAGATTCTTAAGTTTCGGAGGAAACATAAAATGGCGACCAAATACATCTTCATTACGGGTGGCGTTGTCTCTTCCCTGGGAAAGGGCATCACGGCGGCATCTCTTGGCAGGCTGCTGAAAAGCAGAGGGTATCGAATTGCAATGCAGAAGTGCGATCCGTATCTCAATATAGACCCTGGAACCATGAGCCCCTTTCAGCATGGCGAAGTGTTTGTGACGGACGACGGCGCGGAGACGGATTTGGATATCGGCCACTACGAGCGCTTTACGGATGAGAACTGTTCGGGGCAGAGCAGCATCACATCCGGAAAAATCTTTCACAGCGTGCTCCAAAAAGAGCGGCGGGGGGATTACCTGGGCGGAACAGTGCAGGTGATCCCGCATGTGACCAACGAGATCAAGGAGCGCATTCAGGCGCTGGGGCAGCACACGGGCGCGGATATCGTCATTACGGAGATTGGCGGGACGGTGGGTGATATCGAATCCCAGCCGTTTTTAGAGGCCATCCGCCAGATGAAATGGGATCTGGGGGAGGGAAACTGCCTGTTTATCCATGTCACGCTGATCCCGTATCTGAATAAGGTAGGGGAGATTAAGACAAAGCCCTCCCAGCACAGCGTAAAGGAGCTGCGTTCCCTTGGCATTCAGCCGGATATTCTGGTCTGCCGATGCACGGAACCCCTCAGTGCAGCAGTTAAGGAAAAGCTGGCGCTGTTCTGCAATGTCAGCAGGGATTGCGTGATCAGCAACCCCGATTGCGATAGCCTCTACGAACTTCCCATCGTGCTGCATGAAGAGGGGCTGGATGCCAGGGCCTGTGAAAAGCTGGGGCTGGGCCTTGAGCGCACGGCAGACCTTGGCGTGTGGAACCGGCTGGTATGCCTGCAGCAAAAGGCGCTGGAAGGGGAGAAAGTGGAAATCGCGCTGGTGGGAAAATATATCGAGCTGCACGATGCGTATTTAAGCGTTGTAGAAGCTCTGGCGCATGCGGGCATGCATAACGGTGCAAATGTCTGCATCCGCTGGGTCTCCGCAGCAGATCTGGAAACCAGTGAAAACCCAGCGGCGCTGCTGGAAGGCGTGCAGGGGATTCTGGTGCCCGGCGGGTTTGGAGAAAGGGGCATCGAGGGGAAAATTTTTGCGGCAAAATATGCCAGGGAGAACAAAATCCCCTATCTTGGCATATGCCTTGGCATGCA
>USII01000080.1 GCA_900554725.1 uncultured Eubacteriales bacterium | reverse complement strand
GTATGGATGCCTGTGAACATGTTGTGGATGCAGTGGAAAGTGTCATTATGAAAAACTCTTAAAAGAAAGCAAGGAAAAAGGAAGGGTGGCTTCTGCTGTGCGGCTCTTCCTTTTTTTGTTGACGGAAAAGCTGGCCGGCCGTAAACGGGAAAAACGCAGCCATAAAGAAAGTGCTGTGGAAAAACAGCTCGCGGGTTCTGCAAAGGCAGAAGGGTGCGTTCCCGGATAACGAAAGCCCTTCGGACGAGAAAAATGTGCCGGCGCATGCTTGGTTTTGGCTGGAGAGTTTTTTGCAATACAAGACACTCATACTGTACAGGAATAAACTATGATATGCTATAATACATTGAATCGTTTATTTCTGCTTTCTTGTGTTTTAAGGGGGTGTGATACAGGAATGGCGGCCGGGTTTCATTTTATGGCGCATCAATTTGCCTTGAGATGGGCAAAAGAGAATTTGCCGGAGGAAAAATATCAGAGGGTAGCCAAATCTTACCGCATAACATTCAAACGGACGCTTATCTTTGTTGTGGTGTGCTGTATTCCGGTTCTCATTTTGTTTTTATCGCTGATATTTTGCGCGCCTTTTTCCCAAAGGGAAGAAGCCAATGCAACGCCCGAAGGGGCAACTGGCTATGTTCTGGCACGAGTGGATTACGATGGCAATTTTTACTGGACGCATGATTCGAAAAAATATGAATTTCCGCTCAATGCATATGGTCTGGCCCCCCAGGAATATGACTTTGGCGATCAGCTGAAGGTATATGTGGATGATGCGCAAAACATCATCCAGGTCACGGCTGTTGAGGAGGGCCTCACCACCAGGGAAGTGGAAATTCTGGTGGGTATAGTAGGGGGCATTTTGGCCCCGGTGCTGCTCATTTTTTGTGCCTATTATCCCATTGCCTCTCGCACATTTGCAAGGCCATGGAGAGAATTTTACAGAGAATTTCATAAGAAATAGGCCGGCGCTATCTGGCGGAAAAGAAAGGATGAGGGCATCGCTTGTGCCCAGATAAGCCGGAAGAAAGCGCAGAGGTGGCCCGCGAATCCTGGATTGCCCTTAAAAATATCTTTGCTGGTTTTTGCCATGCAGGCGAAGAGGAAAAGAAAAAGAGCTGGACAGTTTTTTCTGCCCAGCCCTTTTTTATGCCTTTGGGTGATCTAAGCGGCGGTTTTGACTTTCATCCATTCGTCGTTATACAGCTGCAGAGCATCCCCAAGATCTTTGAAGTAGGCACAGCGATCGAGAACACCGTCGGGAATGGTATAGGCCGAGTTGCTGGTGAATTCCTCGTCAACATACTCCAGAGCGGCTTCGTTGGGTGTTGTATAGCCAACAAACTCCGAATTCTGCGCGGAAACTTCCGGGTCGCACATGAAGTTGATAAACCGCTCTGCGGCCTCCTTATTCGGGGAAGACTTGAGCACGACAAAGTTATCCATCCAAACATTGCTGCCCTCTTTTGGGACGACATAGGCAAGATCTTCATTTTCCATAATGGCCTGAACTGCCGAACCGGAATAATCCACGCCCAGGGCTACACCGCCGCCGATCATGTCGTACTTGATATTATCCGCGCCATAGCCGCGCACCAAGGGCTTTTGAGCCAGCAGCAGGTCGCCGGCTTCGGCAAGCTCTTCCGGATCGGTGGTGTTGATATCGTAGCCCAGGTAGGCCAGAGCCACCATCATGGAATCCCGAATGGAATCGTACATCATGATTTGATTGGCATACTTTTCATCCCAAAGGATTCCCCAACTATCCACTTCTTCATCTACCAGCGTTTTATTATAGACAATGCCGACAGTTCCAATGAAATAGGGCACGGAATATTTGTTCTCCGGGTCGAATGTGCGGTTCTGCGCAGCCTTCTCTACATACTGGAAGTTTGGAATGTTGGAAAAATCCAGCTCTGCCAGCAGATCTTCGGCAATAAAGCGCTCGACCAGGTAGTCCGAAGGCACCACAATATCGATCTTTGTCCCCTCTGTCGCACAGACGGTGTACATCTCTTCATTGGTGGTTGTCGTCGTCATATTGACCCGAATATCCGGGTTCTGCTCTTCAAACTCCTCGATGAGAGCAGGGTCGAGATACTCGCCCCAGTTGAGCAGGTAGAGCGTTGTCTTCGCGCCGCCCGAGCAGCTGCAGCAAAGCGCCGCCAGCATGACAAGGGCGAGAAGCAGAGAAAAAATTCTTTTCATTGGGAAATTCCTTTCTGTAAAAATTTGCTATTCTGGCGCTGACGCTTTGCTTGGCGATCCGCGCGAATATTTATGATGAGCAGCAGCGCTATGACAAATACGAACATGATCGTCGAAAGCGCGTTGATCTTGGGGTTGATTCCCACCCTTGCCATAGAGTAGACATATACGGAAAGGTTGTTGACGATTCCTTGGGTAGAGAAAAAGCTGATGACAAAGTCGTCAAACGACATGGTGAACGCCATGATAAATCCGGTGACGATGCCGGGTAACAGCTCCGGGACGATGACCTTGCGAATGGCATAGCTAGGCGTTGCCCCCATATCCAGCGCCGCTTCATAGAGATTTTCATCCATTCCCTTGAGCCTTGGAAGCACGGAAAAAATGACATAGGGCACATTGAACACCACATGGGAGATGAGCAGCGTAAGGTATCCCCTTGGGATTTTGACGAAGATAAAAAACAGAAGCAGCGAAATGCCTGTGACAATATCCGCGTTCATCATGGGGATATATGTGAAATTGAGCGTCAGATTGCGCGCCCATTTCTTAAAGCTGTTGATGCCAATGGCAGCCAGCGTGCCGATGAGGCAGGCGATGAGAGAGGAAAGCACTGCGACAGAGATTGTCACCCAAAGGCTCTCCATGATGACAGGATCCTGGAAAAGCTGCGCATACCAATCCATCGTAAAACCCGACCATTTGCTCATGGTTTTGCCTTCGTTAAAGGAGAACACCATGAGCATGAAAATGGGCAAATAGAGAAAGAAAATGAGCAGCGCCAGATAGAAGCGCTGAAAGAATTTGCGCAGTCTTACCATAATGCCTTACTCTCCCCGTTCTTATCGTATTTGCGCATGATGGCCATGGAAAGCACCATTAAAATCATCATGATGATGGCGAGCGCAGAGCCGGTGTTCCAATCCTTTAAGAGCATGAACTGGTTTTCCAGCAAATCACCAAACATCATATAATAGGAGCCGCCAAGCAGGCGGGAAACCACAAAGGTTGTCACAACGGGCATAAATACCATCGTGATGCCCGTAATCACGCCGGGAAGCGTGAGCGGGAAAACAATCTTGCGCAGCACTTGCCATCTGTTTGCTCCAAGGTCTTCCGCAGCCTGAATATAGCTCTGATCGATTTTAGAGAGCACAGAAGAGATGGGCAACAACATAAAGGGCAGAAAGTTGTAGACAAGCCCCATGATAACCGCGCTCTCGGTATTTAGGAGCTCCTGCGGGGGCAGGCCGAAAAAGGAAAGGAACTGGTTGATAGGCCCGTTATAATCGAGCAAAGCCCGCCAGGCATATGTGCGCAGCAGGAAATTCATCCACATGGGCAGCACAAACAGGAGGTTGACAATCGCCCCAATTTTGCTCCTGAGCTTTGAGAGGATAAGCGCTGCCGGATATGCCAGCACCAGGCAGATGGCCGTTGTGATAACGGCGTATTCCAAAGAGCGAAGCAATACCGAAAGGTTGGCAGCAGAAAGCGCCTGCTCCAGATACTTTGTTGTAAAGATAATTTCCCCGGTTTCCGTTGTGGTAAAGACTGCGTAGACGAATATCAGCATCAGAGGCACAACGGTGAACAGGATCATCCACACAAGATAGGGAAGGGCAAAAAACTTCTTTTTCAATGCGCTGCCTCCTTACGATGCATCTGCGGCGTCGTACTGGGAACGATCCATGATATGAATATCATCGGGATCCAGGGTAATGCCCACCCGGCTGCCCACTTGGGCAGGATCTGTATTCTGCACAAGCCATTCATGGCCATCCTCGCCCTGAATGCGAATTTCATAATGCACGCCCATGAAAGTAAGGGAAGTTACTGTGCCGTTAATGGTGTTTTCACTGGGCGCAACCAGCTTGATATCCTCCGGGCGGATGACGACAACGATATTTTCCCCCTCGTTGTAGCCGCGGTCCACGCATTCAAACTCTCTGCCGGAGAAGCAGACCAGGTAATCCCGCACCATCTTGCCATACAGGATGTTGCTTTCGCCGATAAAATCGGCGACGAAGGTGTTGACGGGCTCGTTATAGATGCCGACAGGCGTATCGATCTGCTGGATCATGCCCTCGTCCATCACGGCAATGGTATCCGACATGGAAAGCGCCTCTTCCTGATCGTGAGTGACATAGACAAAGGTGATGCCCAGCTGTTTTTGCATGCGCTTTAACTCCAGCTGCATATCCTTTCGGAACTTCAGATCCAGCGCACCCAGCGGCTCATCCAGCAGCAGCAGTTCAGGCTCGTTGACAAGGGCCCGAGCGATTGCCACGCGCTGCATCTGCCCGCCCGAAAGCTTGTCGATGCCGCGATCCTCATAGCCTGCCAGGCCAACTAGTTTTAGCATATCCTTCACCTTTTTTTCGATGTTGGATTTGCTCATCTTCTTTATCTTAAGGCCAAAGGCAATGTTGTCAAAAACATCCATATGGGGAAAAAGGGCGTAGCGCTGAAATACTGTATTGAGCTTTCTCTTATGCGGAGGCGTATTGACGATGGATTTTCCCTCAAACAAAATATCCCCGGAGGTAGGCGTTTCAAAGCCGCCTAACAGGCGGAGCATGGTTGTTTTGCCACAACCTGAAGGGCCAAGCAGCGTCAAAAACTCGTTTTTGCGAATATAAAGGTTGATATTGGAGAGCACTTCCACACCATCAAACTCTTTATAGACATTTTTAAATAGGATGAGCTGGTTAGACATTTCGCTTTCCTCCGCAAATGGATTCCCCTTTTAAAAGCTGGGCGGGGTGGAGACCCAGATGATCTTGAGCTCGCTTTTGCCGCGGTTCTCTATAAAGTGCGGGGCAGTTGGCTTAAAATAAAAAGAAGAACTTTTCTTAAGCTTATGGCGTGCGGCGCCAATGTGCAAAACAGCAGAGCCCTGTAATACATAGCCGAATTCCTCGCCTTCATGGGGCTCGTCGACCTCTGAACTGGCGCCCGGCTTTAGCGTAAACAAGATGGGCTCCAATTGGTTTTTTTGCGCGTTTGGAATGAGCCAGAGAATGCTCGAATCTTCCTGAACTTTCTCGAACATATCCGCCTCGGAAAAGACGATTTTCTCCTTCGCCGTTTCGGTGAAAAACTCACCGGGCGTAGTGCCGAGGCATTCGAGAATATCCACCAGCGTTACGATGGAGGGAGAAGTCTGGTCGCGCTCCAGCTGGGAGATAAAGCCTTTGGAGAGTTCGGCGCGGTCGGCCAGTTCCTCTTGCGTCAGGCCATATTTAAGCCGCAGGCTTTTGATTTTTGCGCCGATTTTTGTGATATCCATAGG
>USII01000079.1 GCA_900554725.1 uncultured Eubacteriales bacterium | reverse complement strand
AGCGAAAGGTTGGAGATATTGTTTACACAAACCGATACCAGCCCATGATGAAAATTCTTTCTGACGATGTTGGGGAGCATGATCTGCTTCACCCATGCTGTCGTCCAGAAATGTATGATTTTTTCTATCACAACGGCGAAGGGCATCCCAATTGTTTTGATAATATCAATCATGCCCTGGGGGAGCAGCGCGCCATCATTGTGCCGCTCAATCTGTTTATGCACACAAAAATCGGCGCAGACGGCAGCATTTCGGTAGAGGCGCCCATTTCCAAAGCTGGGGATAAAATTGTGCTGGAGGCATTGCAGGATATTACCCTGGGAGTTGCGGCTTGCAGTGTTTTGGAAAGCAAATGCAATAGCGGGAAATGCTCCTCCATTCAGATTGAGATCGATTAGCAGCGCTCTCGATTTCTTGTCAACGGCCTGAAAAAACTAGAAAGCCGCTTGCCAGTTTTGCCAGGAGGCGTTGACGGGGCGCCCAGAGGAAATATGGTTGACAAATTTCCCCGCGTATAAGACAATAATTCTATCAATGGGCATGTTATCAAAGGAGGAGAGTTATGTCCGAGAAATCTTTTTTGGTTGAAGTATCGGCGCGCCATGTACATCTGACGCAGGAGGATGTGGAAAAGCTTTTTGGTGCAGGAAAGCAGCTCACATATGTTCGGGATCTTTCCCAGCCTGGGCAGTTTGTATGTGAAGAGAGAGTCGAGATTGTGGGGCCAAAGCGCTCCATCGCCAATGTGGTTATTCTGGGGCCTGTCCGCCCGGCAAGCCAGGTGGAAGTTTCCATGACAGATTGCTTTACCCTGGGCGTAGTAGGGCCGGTGCGCGAAAGCGGCGACCTGGAGGGCAGCGCGCCCATTAAGCTCAAGGGGCCGGCAGGAGAAGTGGATCTTCCCCAGGGGCTGATTGTCGCAAAGCGCCATATCCATATGACACCCGAAGATGCACAGCGCCTGGGCGTAGAGGATAAGGAGATCGTGCAGGTGAAGGTGCAGACCGATCGCCCCGTCATCTTTGGAGATTGCGTTGTGCGCGTGAGCCCAAAGTTTGCGTTGGCAATGCATGTGGATACCGATGAGGCAAATGCTTCCCTCATTGGCAGAAATGGATGCCAAGGAGAAATTGTAAAATAAGGCATAAAAAAGGAGCCGGGCTCGGCTCCTTTTTTATGATCTCCGTTTTTTGCAGGGGCGGGCAGGCCCTAAAAAGCGGCGCAATGTTCACAGTTTATATTTATTTTCCATGAAAAATGGACTTATTTCATTGGTACAATAAAACTCGTAAGAAGAAGCAAGCATTCTTCATCATCATTTTTCCTTTCTTTCCTCTTAGGGTAGGGGCCGCTACAAATGGCGGCTCCTTTTTATTGGGCTTTTTCCGGCATTTTCTTTGAATTGCTGGAGTGCTGCTTTTGTTTCTTCGCTCACCCGCCTGGATTCCAGCGCCTTTTTGATGGTGCACAGATAGGTAAAGTCGTCCAAGGGTGCAGAACAAAGGCAGTGCAGGGAGGGCTGGGGAAATTTTGCAAGAGCCGTTGCCAACAGCCATGCCACCGCCATTTGGGAATAATAGCCGGCAGGGTGAAAGGCATGCACCTGCGCCAGCACAGAGGGGAGATATTGCTCTATCAGGAAAAAATCCAACAGCATGACAAAGCCAAAGCGCACTTCAAATTCCTTTCTGCTCTCGCAATACGGTTGGACAAACTGGAACACGCGCTCCCTGTTTTTTTGCGCAAACTTGAGGCTGGAGCAGAAGCTATCGCAGATAGACCAGTTATCGATCTCTGGAATAAAGGAGCGCATATAGCAAAGGCGCTCTTCCAGCGGGATGCGCGCTGCCCCAATGATCATCCCGCGCAGCATGATCTCTTCAAAATATTGCTGAGGCGCAGCGTGAAGGTATTCTTCCCATTGCCCGGAAGCTGCGATTTCCCGGGCCAGGCGGCGCAGATGGGGAAGGCGCACGCCTATCATGCGTTTTTCTCCGGGAATGAGAGCGGCAGAAAATTTCTGGAAATCCGGCTCGCCTAGGGAAAACAACCGGTCCCGAACTTGTTCTATATTGGTCAATGTTCTATTTCTCCTTTGCCAAAAGGTGTTGATAAAAAACTTTTAAAAAACAGGCAGCCAAGGCCGCCTGTTTTGCCCAATATTTTTTTGACCGCCAGAGCTAATTTAGCGCGCCATATGCCAGGTTGAGCAGAATTTGCACCACTTTTTCCATGCTCTGCACCGGGATATATTCAAAGCGTCCGTGGCAGTTATGCCCACCGGTGCAGAGATTGGGGCAGGGAAGGCCCATAAAGGAGAGAGTGGCGCCATCTGTCCCGCCGCGGATCGGCATAATGATAGGCTCAACGCCGGCCTCCTGCATAGCGGCTTTGGCACGATGGATGATCTCCATATGGGGGAGGATTTTCTCCTTCATATTTGCATAGCGATCTATCACGGCGATATCAAAGGTTCCCTGGCCGTGCTTCTCGTTTAAAAATGCGCCGATGGCGGAAAAGAGCTGCTTTCTCTGCTGGAATTTTCCCTTATCGTGATCCCGAATGATATAGGTAAGCTCTGCCTGTTCCACATTGCCGCTCATATCCGTAAGGTGGAAGAAGCCCTCATAGCCTTCTGTGCAGGCGGGAATTTCAGAAGCAGGCAGCATGGCGTTGAACTCCATGGCAAGGAGCATGGCGTTTTTCATCTGCCCTTTGGCCGTTCCCGGGTGAATGCTTCTGCCGTGCACAAGCACGCGACCGTCCGCGCCGTTAAAGTTCTCGTATTCCAGCTCTCCAAGCGCTCCGCCATCCACTGTGTAGCCGTAATCCGCGCCAAAGTAGGGGATGTTGAAGTGATCTGGCCCGCGGCCGATCTCCTCATCCGGAGTAAAGGCGATTTTAATCTCCCCATGCGGCTTGTCACTCTGAATGAGAAGCTCTGCCGCAGTGAGAATTTCTGCGATGCCGGCTTTATCGTCTGCGCCGAGCAGCGTTGTGCCATCCGTCACCACCAGGCTGTTCCCCCGGTATTTTAAAAGATCCGGATACTGAGCCGGCTGAAGAAGAATGCCAAGCTCCTGGTTGAGCAGGATATCGCCGCCATCGTAATTTTCCACCACGCGCGGCTGGATGTCCTTGCAGCGAACATCCGAAACCGTATCCATATGCGCGATAAAGCCGATTTTGGGAGCGGGCTGCTGTGTGTTGGCAGCTATACTGCCGTATACATAGCCAAATTCATCCATATGCGCATCCGAAATGCCCATTTGCAACATTTCGGATACCAGGAACTGCCCCAGCGCCTTCTGCTTTTCCGTGCTAGGGACGGTGGAAGAAGATGCATCCGAGCCGGTATCGAAGGAAACATACTTTAAAAACCGATCCAAAACATTCATCTTTTTTTACCTGCACTTTTTTGGAATTTCCTTTTCCATTATAGCACAGGAGGGAAAAAAGAAAAAGAAGCAGCGGCGAATATGAAAGAGAAAAACGGGCGGCTCCGGGGCGCCTATTTCCTGGGAACGCCCTGGGCCGCCTAAATTCTATGGGAAAGAGGGGTTTTGCTCTTTGAAATGAAAAGTAAAGTGTTATGCGGGCGGAGAGGCTTTCTTCCGCCTGCGATGCATGCGCAAAAGTTTGATGAGCTCGCTCCATAAAACGGCCAGGCAGGAAAGGCCAAAGGCAAAAAAAAGCTGTGCCGCTGAAAGGCTGGAAAGCTTCAGAGCGGGGGCGAGGGGCGTATAGAGGATGAGCAAGAGCCCTGCCAGAATGGCAAGAGAAGATCCCCATATCACCTTATCTCCAGCAAGCCGGAAAAGATAGCGCAGAGCCGGCTCGCCCCGACTCATGGATTGCACCAGCAGGAGATTGGAAAATACCAGGATACAAAGGCCCATGCTGCGCGCCACTGCCGCATCTGTGGTAGAGCGCAAAAGATGATAATAGGCGCCAAAGCAAGCAAGGAAGATGGCCGCGCCATGCAGCAGCGCTAAAAGCAGCACACCCTGTGTCAGCGATTCCCCTGCCCGGCGGGGCGGCCGCTCCATGATATCGGGCTCTGCGGGCTGACGCTCCAGGACGATGGAGCAGGTTGGGTCGATAATGAGTTCCAAAAGCACCACATGGAGGGGCAGCAGCATCAGCTGATCCGCAGAGATTTGCAGCAGCGGCGCAAAAAGTGAGCAGAGCGCAATGGGAATATGAATGGCAAAGATATATCCCACAGCTTTTTTGATGTTATCGTAGATGCGGCGTCCATCCTCAATGGTATGCACAATGGTAGAGAAGTTGTCGTCCATGAGGATGAGATCTGCGGCCTCCCGGCAAACCTCTGCGCCCCGGCCGCCCATGGCGATGCCGATATCCGCGTATTTTAGGGCAGGAGCATCGTTGACGCCATCGCCTGTCATGGCGACGACCTCCCCATTGGCCTGAAGGGCCTGGACGATGCGCATTTTGTGTTCAGGCAGCACCCGGGAGAAAATATCCACATGGCGAACGCGCTCCCTAAGCTCCTGGTCGCTCATGCGGGAAAGTTCCATGCCAGTGAGCATTCCGCGGCTTTTCAGGCCAATGCGCCGGGCGATGCCCTGTGCAGTGCTCCCGGCATCACCCGTGATCATGATGACGCGAATCCCTGCCTTTTGGCAGAGGGAGAGATCTTTCTGGATGCCCTCGCGGGGCGGATCCATCAGGCCCACCAGCCCATAAAGGCAAAAACGGCAATCGGTAATGGAAGAGGGAGGCTGTTGGCCGGGGGAGAGAGCCATCTTCGCAATGGCAATCACCCTAAGGCCTTGACTGCCCATAGCATGGGCCGTGCGCAAAGCCTGTTCCCGTTCGCTCTGGGTGAGAGTACAGAGAGGAAGCAGCCGTTCTGCTGCACCTTTTGCTGCAACAAAGCGCGCTCCATCGTGCAGCCAGATATGCCCCATCATCTTAAGAGCGCTGGTAAAGGAATATTCGCTAAGAAGCGTTCCCCCAAAGAGGTGATCGGAAAAAATGCCATGCTGTTCACAGCAGGAAATCATGGCCTTTTCCATTGGGTCGTAGGCATCGCTTTCGCAGGCCAGGCCCATGATTTCCAGCATATCCTCTAAAGATTTTCCCGGGGCAGCCCAGGTTTTTTCTACGCTCATCCTGTTCTGCGTGAGCGTTCCGGTTTTATCCACACAAAGCGCGGTAATGGAGCCCAGCGTTTCTATCGAGGAAAGCCTGCGCACAAGCGAATGCTTTTTTGCAAGCCGCCATGCGCCCATGGATAGGAACACTGTAAGCACAACGGGAAATTCCTCTGGAATGGTGGCCATGGCAAGGGTGATGCCCGAAAGAATGCTCTGGATGATGCGCTCTTTGGGCTCTAGATCCAAAAGACTCAGGTAGGTAAACAGCCCAACAAGAAGGAACAGACCAGCTGCCACTGCTGCACAGATGCGCACAAGCCGATCTGTCTGGCGCTGAAGGGGCGTGCGCTTTTCGGGAGCTTTTTGGATATTCTCCCCAATTTTTCCATATTCGCTCTGCCGGCCGGTCTTTTCCACCAGGAGCATGCCGCTGCCCGAGAGAACTGT
>USII01000078.1 GCA_900554725.1 uncultured Eubacteriales bacterium | reverse complement strand
TATCTCTAGATATTTTGCATAAACGCCTGTAAAAACGGGTCTGCCTGTTCTCCGCTTCCTGCGCTGGCAGCGCTTCCCGGCGCCACCGCTTTGTTATAGGCGCTTTGCCGGGCCATCTCAAGATGGTCCTTTAGCTTTTCATTCTCATACTGCAGATAAGCTGCGCCGGGATCCGCCCCATGCGCTACCGCCTGCTTTACCTCTTCCGGCAGGCTTTCAAATCTTGCAATCTCCGGGTGCATTCGGAAAAATTCGCTCCATCGCTGCATTTTTGCATCCCGGTCCCGGAATTGGTTTACTTCCCTCCGGAGCGCCTCCTGCTCGCTGTTTTCCCGTTCCGCCGCCTCTTTATGCACTTGCGCCGAAATATGGTTTAGAAAATCCTCTTTGTTCATTCCGGCTTTTCGGGCCAGCTCTCCAACAATTGCAATTTCCGGTGCACTTCGCAGTTGGGTCAGCTCCTGCATCACATGATCATAATTCATGCCCTTCTGTGCAAAAACTCTGGCTTCATCTTCGGAAAGCGTCTGCTCCACCCCGTTATACTTGACATTTAGCGCAAATGCCTCATTCATAATCTCCTGCGTATCTGCACCAGAGGTATCTTCCTCCTGAGCATGGAAGCTCTGTTCAAATTCCTGCTCCTGCGCTTCTTCCATCTGCACCTCTTCTGTCTGATTGGTTTGTTCAAACATCTCCTGCATTTTTCTCTCCTCGCCTGGTTTTGGCCGTTCTTTTTGCCTGCCCTGTATCTATAAAAGGCCTTTGGTTGGGCCCTCTTAACAAATACTCAGAGGCTGCTCATGCTCTACCACCATCACTTCGCCGCACTTTGGGCAGCGCAGCGTAAGCACTCTGTATAGCCTCTCGCCCTCTTCGCGCTTTAGCACATTCTCTGCCTTTGTGATCAGCATCTCGCACTGCTTGCACTTTCTGCATTTCATCGTCTCTCCTCCCTTTTCATCCTGCCGGCATCCGGGCGCAGCACCCCGTGCCGCTCTTCTTATTCGCCTATCTATGTGTTCTTTCCGGGGCCTGCCGCCGCGCTTTCCCGCTCTGCCGACTCTTCTTGCAAGAGCGCCGCTCTCCGGTTTTGCGCCATGCTCTCCTTCGCTTTTTCCACAATTTTTGACTTATTTGGGATCGCCGAGCTGGGCACAGATTCCAGGTATGTCACGGGATCCACTAACTGCTTGGAAAACAGGTTGTCCAGGCTTTGAATGCTGGTCATTTCAGACCAGTAAGCCGCCGTTCCAATATCCACATGAAATTCCAGCACATAATCGGACAGCGCCGAAAAATCGAAACGCACTTCCTGCTCTGCCCCGTCCTCTCCCTCGGCAATCGCTGTCCGTCTCCCGTAAAAGATTCGCATCTGGTCCACGCAGATGCGCACAAAATCCTCTACAAATTGGTAATAGCTCTGCCGAACCAGCTCCAGCGGTACTGCCGTCGCCTTCTGAACTGCGATAATCGCCGATGTGTTATCCGGCTTGATATTCCCAAGAGCTGCATCCGATGCTCCCATTAATTCCTTTGTCAGCGCGACATACTTATCGATATACTCGCCCACCTGAGAGGACATGCTGATATTGTGCGTATCTGTGCTGACAATCCTGCTGGGGTCTCCGCGCACCGCAATGGGCGCCACTCCTTCCACCCATCTTTCCAGCTTTGTTTCATCATAAAAGACTCTTGGAAACGCCTGCTGGCGGATAAAGCGCTGCGCTAACGCCGAAAGCTTGTTGATGGCCATCTGGTTTGGAATCAGCCCCTCAATAATCCCCTGGCCGTGGTAGCAGTTCTTAACGCGCTCCCAGCTCATAAAACAAACGGGGTAAAGCGCCATCTCTGTCGCGGTCTCCGGCTTTACGATAGCGTTTTGCGTGGCCTTGAGGTAGTGGATTTTCCCCCCTTCCTTCCAGTATTTTAAAAGTACAGTCACCTTGTCGTCGTAGAGCCTCTCGTCCTCTCCAAAAATGCCATGCTGTGCGCTGTCCGGCCGAATTGCGTCAATCTCTGCCCTGGAGCGCCCGTTTTGCCTCATCTCCGCCTTCACATCGTCTACCAGCCGCCTGTATTCGATCATCAGATACGGCTGCTTCTGCACATCCCAAACCTGCGGATTTCCGAAGTAAATGCTCGTATTGTCGATGCTTTCAAGCTCAATGATCCCCGGAGTATCCGGATTTCCGCTCTCCCGCTCCGGGTTAAAAAACACATGCATTACGCCATCCCCGTCTACCGCCGCATCTCGCAAAATTCCTCTGCTCAGCGCTCCAAAGCGGTTTACTTCCATAATCTGGCGAATCTGCCGCTCCGTAATGCGCAGCATGATGCGGGCCATGCTGTCTTCCACGCGGTTGAGCAACCCCAGTCGAAGTCCGATGTCATCCGATACCAGCATCGCAATAAAGTAGTTCACAACTCTTTTTAAAATATTGAAAACCGGCTTGTCTAGATCTGGCGCATTCACTCCTTCCCATTGCCTCCCCAGGAAAAAGTTTTCATTGTTCTTCACCCTCTCCGCCAGGCCAATGCCATCGTTAAATTGCAGCGCCTTTTGATATTCCATCCAAACTTCGCCGGGCTTTTTTAAAATCATCGCCTTTTCTCCTTTCCCCTATTCCTTTCGCCCGTCCAGGCCCCCTCGGTAGCTCATCAGCGCCTGAAATTGTTGTTCCTCACGCTCCAAAATCCTCCGAATCTCCCTGTCCCTATGCGCTCTTTCTTTGTCCTCTTTTTTCACCTTCTTGCCTGCCAACCGCGCGCTTAAAATTGCCGTTTGAACAGCCGTTGCAAAAACAACAGCGCTAAGAACTGCAAGATAGATTCCCATCTTCCCTTTTCCTTTCATGTCCCATACGCCAATAGATTTTCCACTCCGCTGTAATACAGCCTGGTCTTTTCGCTCTGCCCCTTTTTCCTGCCGTACGGCCGCAGCACAAATAAGTATCGCAGCGCATCCGGCGCATGTGTCAGTTCGTGCGGTTCCACCGCACAGTCGTTAGGCTTTTTCTTATCTCTTCCAATTGCCTGCAATGTTCGAATGAGATTTGGACAATTTTTAAAAATTTTGAGCCGTGCCGTCTCTTTGCCTTCCGGATTTGTATAAACCTGCAACCACTCTTTCAAGTTCGCCCAGCCCGAAACTCTATCATTGGAAGACCTTTCAAAGTGTAAGCCATAGCTGTCAAAAATCTCTGCCCTCGTCCGCCCACTCTCATTGCTGCGCCCAAACATATCCGGCGGGGCGTAACGCAGATAAACTTCCTCTCCTTGCTCTGCCTCTTTCATCGCTTCCGCCGCCCGCGGAATAATCAGCCCATCTTGGTAAACTTCCCGATAAACATAGGCGTTGTTCTCCCCGTCAAAGGCTACCCAGTAGCTTGCCAGCATATCAAGGCCATAGTCCATTGTATGGTAAACGCGCCATTCCCGTGGAATTTCAAAGGGCTCGCATACATGAACATCCCTGCGGAATTCATCGAAAAATGCCCCTTCAAAAGTCGCCATCGCCTCTTCCGGGCTCGCCGGGTATTCTCTTAGCGTCTTTTCTCCCAACAGCTTGCGCGTTTTGCGATACCATTGCTGGCTTCTTCTCGGATCCGCATGCCAGGGAAGAAAAATTCGGTTAAACTCCTCTCCCTCTTTCCATACTCTCTCAAAAAAAGTCCCGGGCATCATTGTGGAGAGGCCGATCACTTTTCCCCCATCCGGGCGGTTTATCACGGGCAGGCCCGCCGTCCAAATTTCCTCCGCATATTGCTGAAATGCCCATTCGTCAAATAGCAGCAGATTGGCCGTAAAAGATCTGGAAACTCCCGGTGCAGAGTTAAATGCCTGGAAAATGCTCGGCGCCTGCCCTTCCCGAAAAAACTTAACGGCCATGGCCGTCGCTTCAAACCGAAAACCTCCCGGCCGCTCCGGCTCGCGTTCTGTAAAAAATTCCGGCATATTTCGGACGATTACCCCCAGCCTGCGCACCAGCTCCTTTGCCTCAAGCTCTGTCCTGGAAAGCGCCACTACCGTCGCCCCCGCCTGCGTCATCAGCGTGTAGAGCGCATAACAGAGCACAAGCCAGCTTATCCCAAGCTGTCGCGCCTTTAAAATGATGTTGAATTTATGCCTGTGCATAGAATCCAATGCCCTTTTCTGCTCCGGCCAGAGGCGAAACGGTATGACCGCCTCCCGCGCATCCTTATCCTCAATTTTGCAGTAGTTCTCGATAAAGTAGGAAATATCTCCTCTCAGATAGGCAAGCTCCCCTTCCCGGCAAGAGATGCCCGAAAGATCGATGGCGACATGGTTCAATCCTACTCTTCCCAGCACGCGCGCTTTCTTCCCCAAAATTGTGACAAATAGCCTGGCCGGTTTTCCTATGGCCCGGGCCGCCCTTACAAAATGGCGCATCGGTCCGGCGGCCTCCTGCCTGCCTGCAAACAATCCCGCCTGCACACCCATTTGCAATATTCCGATTTTTAACGGCCTTTTTAAGCGTACAGATTTTCCGTAGCCCACGCTCCACCCCTTTGGCAGCACCTTTATAGCAGAAACTCGCCCGGCCAGAATCCCCACTTTTTTAAGCCCCAGGCGGGCGGCATCCGGCGTTCTTCCGAGGATTCCAGAGCCGATCCGCACCATATCCAGGTGCATTTGCCTAAAGCGCAGTGCACCCCCGGTTGCACAACAGTGCAACATTCCCGGATGGACACCCATTTTGCGCAGCTCATCCGCCATATTTAAAAAACGCGCAAACTGCCCTTTTGTAAAGGCGGCATCGGCATAGGGCTCGGCAAAATGCGTATAGGTCCCGACAATTTGAAACTGACGGGCGGCATCGCAAGCATGCTCTAGCTGATCCGGCAAAAAGCCATATCGCCCAAGCCCTGTATCCAGCGCCAGCTGCGCTCTTGGCATTTGGCCAGATAGATAACCTGCGCGCCGGGCGCACTGGGCTGTAAAAGGGCTATCTATACATAAAATAGCTTTCGCCCGAATCAATTTCAAAAGCTGGGGAATATTGCAAACGGGTGCCAACAAAAATACCTCCTCCGTTATCCCCGCCCTGCGCAGCCTCAGGGCCTCTTCTGCATCCTTGACGCCAAAATGCCGGATGCCCAGCGCCTGCAAATACAGCGCGTACTCTTCCAACCCAAGGCCATATCCGTTATTTTTTACAACCGCCATGATGGGCACCTGAATTTGCCTGCGCAGGCACTGTAGGTTTTGTACTATCCATTTTCCTTCTATCAAAACCATGCTGTCCCGTTCCATTTGCGCTTGGCTTGCTTCATATTTTTCCTGCACCATGCCCTGCCCCTCTGTTTGAGTAAAAGGATATTCATACCTTAACAGGGAGTTGCAAAAAAGCTTTGGGCAAGTTGTGGAAAAGCTGTAAATTTTTCTTTTGCCGGAACCCGATTTTCTCTTTTCCATTTTCCTTTTTCCGCCAAAAAAGCGCCTTTCGCATGCCCTGCGAAAAGCGCCTTTATAAATTCGTTTTTTATGTTTCCAGAATATCCAGCGTTTTTTTATAAATTGCCTCGGCCAATTTCATGTGGTTTTGCGCATCCAGATGCACGCCATCTGCCAGGCCAGGTTCCGCATAGAGCGCTGCATCTAAAAAATGACACCCT
>USII01000077.1 GCA_900554725.1 uncultured Eubacteriales bacterium | reverse complement strand
GTCTCGTGGGCTCGGAGATGTGTATAAGAGACAGGGATCTGACGGGAATGCTGCTCGCTACGGGTTCTGTGGCAATGATTGCGATTCAGGTTGTTCTGAATATCGGCGTCAATACAGCGCTCCTGCCCGCGACAGGCGTCGTTCTTCCGTTTATCAGCTACGGGGGTTCCAGTGTTCTGATGTTTATGAGCATGGTTGGCGTTGCGCTCAATGTTTCCCGGCAGGGGCATGCCAATGTTCCCGCAAAAAAAGCGGGCATTGCTCCGAAGCCTCAAAAGGAAGCGCCAAAAGATGCCGGCTAAAAAAGAGGAGCTACAAAGCCCCTCTTTTTTTTCACTTTTCTAACTTTAGCCCAGCGCGACATCCAGGATCATCATGATAAGAAAACCTGCCAGAACGCCCAGCGTGCCAATATGCGAATGCTCTCCAAGATGCGCTTCGGGAATCAATTCTTCTACGACAACATAGATCATCGCGCCTGCCGCAAAGGAGAGCAGCCAGGGCATTACCGGGGCGACAGCGCCTGAAACCAGCACTGTGAAAACGCCAAAAACTGGTTCCACAATGCCAGAAAGGCTGCCCAGAAGAAAAGCTTTGCAGCGCGAGGCTCCTTCCTGGTGAAGCGGGAGTGAAAGCGCGGCACCCTCCGGAAAATTCTGAATTCCCATGCCCGCGGCCAGTGCCAGCGCAGCCGCATATAGAGCGGAATCTCCGCCATGCTGGGCGGCCAAAGCAAAGGATAGGCCAACGGCCATACCCTCGGGAATATTGTGCAGCGTAACGGCAAACATGAGCAGAGTGGTGCGCTTTAAGTTTGTCTTTGCGCCCTCTGTCTTGATAGAGCCGGGGTGCAGGTGCGGGAGCAATCGATCAAGCAACATTAGAAATGCTGCGCCCAGGATAAATCCTCCTGCCGCCGGCACCCAGGCAATGCCACCTGCCGCTTCCGCCTCCTCTATGGCCGGCACCAAAAGCGACCATACAGACGCCGCGATCATGACACCTGCAGCGAACCCGAGAAATACCCTTTGAAAATTCTCGGAAACTTTTTTGCGGAAGAAAAACACCATAGCAGCGCCCAGCGTTGTCATCAAAAAGGTAAACCCTGTGCCTGCGGCCGCCCATAAGATAGATGCACCCATAAAAAACCTCCTTGCCTGTTTTCGCGCCTTTGTGATTATCATGCCTGATTTTTTAGAAAAATACAATAATTTTTGTTTGTGCGGGGCAATTCTTTTTCTGTTCATAAAAGTGAAGAGCTGGTATAATAGGAGGGCGGGCAGAGCCCCGGGGGCTCTGCGATCTCTGTGCGCAAGGCCCGCATATATCATAAGGAAAATGCATGCCGAATTGCCATAGAAGGCAGCGCTCAAAAGCTTTTGGCGGAGGCTGCCGAGAAAGAAAGGGAAATGCAAATGTTTGAATTCGAAATCGTTGGGGAATGCCCGAAAACGGGGGCCAGAGCGGGTATTTTGCATACGCCGCATGGGGATATCCAGACGCCCATCTATATGCCTGTGGGCACGCAGGCCACTGTCAAAGCGCTGACGCCTGAGCAGGTGGAGGCGGCTGGTGCCCAGATCATTTTGGCAAACACCTATCATCTCTATCTGCGCCCGGGCGAACAGCTGGTGAAGGAGGCTGGCGGGCTGCACCGTTTCATGCACTGGAATAAACCGATTCTGACAGATAGCGGCGGCTTCCAGGTCTTTAGCCTGGGAGAGATGCGCAAGTTGACAGAGGAGGGCGCAGAGTTTCGCAGCCATCTGGATGGCAGCCGCCATATGCTTACCCCTGAAAAGGTCATGCAAATTGAGCAGGATTTGGGGGCGGATATTATCATGGCGCTGGATGAATGCTGCCCTTATCCAGCCGATTATGAATATGCAAAGCACTCCATGGAGCGCACGCACCGCTGGGCAGAACGCTGCAAAGCGGCCAAGAAAAACGAACATCAGGCGCTGTTTGGCATTGTGCAGGGCGGCATGTATGCGCCGCTGCGCGAGGAAAGTGCCAAGGTCATCAATGCCATGGGCTTTGTGGGCAATGCAATTGGCGGGCTCTCTGTTGGAGAGCCCAAAGAGCTGATGTATGAGATGCTGGAAGTGGTCACGCCGCATCTGGATAAAAATAAGCCGCGCTACCTGATGGGCGTGGGCACACCGGACTGCTTTTTTGAAGGGGTGGAGCGGGGCGTAGATATGTTCGATTGCGTTTTGCAGACGCGCACTGCCCGGATGGGCACGGCGCTCACCAGCCATGGAAAAGTGGTTGTGCGCAATGCGGCATATGCCCGGGATTTCTCCCCATTAGATGACGAATGCGATTGCTATACCTGCCGAAATTTCACCCGGGCCTATCTGCGCCATTTGATAAAGGCAGGAGAGATTCTGGGCGGAGCGCTGCTCTCCATTCATAACATCCATTTTTCGCTCAGGTTGATGAAAAATATTCGAAAATCGATTTTGGAAGGGTATTTCCCGGAATATAAAAAGCAGATGATGGCACAGCTTGGGTATTGACGGAAAGGCCGCCATATATTATGATTATCCAGTTAGAAAAAGTTTGTCTTTCACAATTAAGAAAGGAATGAAGGTGTATGTCAGAACAATTCATGCAGTCTATCGGCTTCTATCTGCCGATGATTCTCATCGTGATCGTGATGATTCTGATCATGATTATTCCGCAGAGAAAGCGCGAGAAGAAGATGCGCGAAATGCTGGATAGCATCAAGGTTGGCGATAATATCAAGACGATTGGCGGCATTTATGGAAAAGTCGTTTCAGTAAAGGAAGACCTGATCACCATTGAAACTGGCCCGGAAAAGGCAAAGATTGTTTTTGCAAAAGGCGCAGTTTCAACAGTGGAATCCTCCGATGTGGAAAACGACGAGCTGATTGAGAAGAAGCAGTAAAAAGAGTGAAAAGGCGCCCCCTGGGCGCTTTTTTGCATATATGTGTTTTTTTAGGCATATAGTCTACCAATTACAGCAAAAAAGGAGTTGGAAGATATATGCCTGGTTCAAAAGCAGCAGTCCAAAAAAGAAGCGCGGGCAGCGCAAAGCCCGCAATCGGAAAAGCGATAAAGGGAGCGATTTTCGGCCTTATTGTAACAATCCTATCGGTTCTTGTCCTGGCGATTGTCGTCAAGCAGTTTGGGCTTTCGGACGAGGCTATCTCTGCGATCAACCAGGCTGTGAAAGTGCTCTCCATCTTTGTTGCCGCATTTATCGCCACCAATGGCCTGGCAGATCAGAAAATTCTGACGGGCTGCATCGCGGGGGCGCTGTATGTGCTGTTTGGTTTTGGCGCTTTTTCCCTGATAGAGGGCCAATGGGGCAGCCTGACACAGCTGCTGGCCGATCTTGCCATGGGAATTGTCATAGGCATGCTCACAGCCATGATCTTTTCAAAAATTTTTGTAAAGCAGAAAAAGCCGCAAAGAGGGTCTAAAAGATAAAAAATAATCCATACTAACCTGGGAGGTTTGTATGGAAGGAATCGATAGAGAAGATACAAAAAAGCTATATGAGAAAATACTAAATGGCACGCGCATTGCCGTAAACAGCCTGGAATGCATTGCCAAAAAGAGCGCGAGCCTGCAGTTTTCCGGCGATACAAGGCGCACGATTCGGCAGTATGAACACTTTGAGCAGCAGGCTGCTCGCGCCATTCTGACGCTTGGGGGAAAACCCCAGCCCATTTCCAAAGGCATGCGTTTGCGGGATTGGTGGGCGGTATCCCTAAAGGCATTTTTTGATAATTCTCCCGCTGCAATGGCAAAAATTGTGCTCAAAGGCTTTGATATGGGAGAAAGCCAGCTTTCCGGCTGTGAAAAAGCGCTTCCCAATGCCTCGGAAGGGGCAAAAGTGCTGATGCAGCAGCTGCTAAAAATGCAGGAGGAACAGCGCAGCGTTTATAAAAGATACCTTAACGCTTAGGCTTTATCACAAAAAGCGTGGGGTATAGCCCGCCGGCAGAGAAATTGGCATGGGCAATTAGATGAAAGGATTCGGAAAGGAGCTCACGCATGAGCTTCTTTTCATGTGTAAATAGAAAGGCGTGGCCATCCCCCTTCAGCATACCGGGAAGCTGGCTTAAAAACGCTTGATAGAGGGCGAAATTTTCCCTATGGCTGGATACTCGAAGCCCAAAGGGCAGGTTGGAGATCACTTCGTCATATTGGCGCGAAAAGGGCTTTGTGGCATCCTGAATGAAAAAACGCGCACCGGTTTTTGCCAGACGCTCATTGCCCTGCGCCGCGCGCAGCGCCTGATGGGAAATATCCGTTCCGGTGAGGGAGGAATAGGGAAGCATGGCGCGCTCAAAAAGCATTGTGCCCGAGCCGCAAAAGCAGTCTAAAACATCCGCGCTGGGCCGCGTATAGCTGGAAATAAAGTGAATGCAGGACGCGGCTACCGCCGGGTGGATAGAAGCGCTGATGGCGTTTTGCCGGTAGTAGAACCGGCCGCCCAGGCGAGAGCCTGGGTAAAGAGCGACGATGATACTGCGCTTTCCCTGCAAAAATCGGATTTCAAAATCATAGGCGGAAGGGCTATTTTTAAGCGGAGTGGAAGAGAGGGCATCCGCCACCTTTTGAGCAATGCCCTTGCGCCCCATATCCGAAAACGAAGCGCCTGGCGCACCTGTGCGATAGGAGAGCTCCAAAGTGCCATAGATATTTTTGATAAGCGCGAGAAAAACCCCGCTTTTCACAGCGCCAATGGCGGCGGGAAGGGAAGGAAAACTCGCAAAATATACGCCGGCCTCATAGAATGTGCGGGCAGCATAGAGGCGGGAAAACTTGGTGATATGGCTAAGTGCGAGAAAGCCATCCAACTCGCCAAAAAGAGCGCAGGAATAGCCAAGGCCGGAAAGTTCCGAGCGCGAAACGCGGGGGTTTGGGCAGCTCAGCAGCACGCGAACCGGCTTTTTCATAGGCACTGGCCGGGCGATTTCCTGCCTGGGTGCGAGTTTTGAGAGGGCCTTTTCCCGCGCGAAGCGCTGCTCGCGCAAATTTTTATCTTCCCCGAGGGGAATTTGCAGTTTTTGCAGCGCGGCCAGAACTTCGGGTACATCTTCTGCATTGCCCAGCGCCAGGATGATGGAGGGCTTTACAAAATCCGTCTGTTCCCTGGCCAGCGCGCGCAGTAGCAGCGGAGCATACTGGGTAGCATCCAGCCGGCCCAACAACAGGGCCATATTTTTGCGAATTTTAGGGTCGGAATCTTCCAACAGCGCGCAAAATTTCGCCGCGTGGATTTTGGCATAGTGGGAAATGAGAAGACGGCTCTCCTTTTCCGTGCACAGATCGCAAAGGGCGCGCAAAATCGCCCGGCTTTCCTGCCCGGCCAAAAGATGGTGAAACATGCGGGCAATGCCCGCGTTGTTTGCCAGCGGAAGCAGTGCTTCTTTGCGGGCGCGGGGAGAAGCCTGCGCACTCTTTTTAATTATCTGGATAATATCCTGCATTATTTTCCTTCCAAAACTTCAAAGATCACCTGGGCGACATTCTCTGCGCCGTTTTGCATCTTACTGTGCCTCATCTTTTCCTTAAGCTTTGGCGCTTCCCTCCAAAGCTGCTGAATTTTGTCAAGAAGAACCTGAGGGGTGATATTTCCCTGCTGAAGCACGAGGGAATAGCCCTTTTCTTCAAAATAGCGGGCGTTTAGAATTTGATCGCCCCGGCTGGCTTCCAAAGGCAGGGGAATGAG
>USII01000076.1 GCA_900554725.1 uncultured Eubacteriales bacterium | reverse complement strand
GTTTGCCGCCGCGTTTGATCGCCGAATACATGGGCGGGGTTTGCAAAATATCGCCCACGAAGCGGGGCAGCACGGCACGCACGGCTTCTTCGGGAACATCCACGTCCGCCTCGGAAAGCACCGCGCCGGTGGCGTCCTGCGTATCGGTGACCACGCCCAGGTGCAATTCGGCCACGTAGGTCTTTTGTTTGTCGATGATGTAGTCAAACAGCCGCGTGGCCGCGCCCACGCACACGGGCAAAACGCCCGAGGCCATGGGGTCGAGCGTGCCGCCGTGGCCGATGGCCGTGCCGCGCGGCAGGCGCTTGCGCACGAACACCACGCAGTCGCTGGACGTTTTGCCCAGCGGCTTGTTGAGCACCAGAAAGCCGTCCATCAGACGATCTCCCGGATGCGGGAGAGGGAATTCTGGGCGCAGAAGCAAAGGAAGGGAAAATCTTGGTGCATACGCTCTATGATGGAGATCTGGAGCTTGCGCGGGAGGATTGCATTGCAGAGCGCTGCAAAAACTGCAAGAGCAAAAAACATGTCGCGTACGATGAGCTGATAGGCGAAGAAGGCGAAACAGTGGAAAGCGGGCGCTTTGATCAGGTAGCGCAGCTAGAAAAGATGTCGCCAGACGAGCGGTTTGCCTTCTGGCGGCAAGAGCTTTCCCGCTGCATCCGCTGCAATGCCTGCCGGGATGTCTGCCCTGCGTGTACCTGCGAAAAATGCGTGTTCAACAATCCGCAATCGGGTGTGGAAAACAAGGCCATTTCGGATAGCTTTGAGGAAAAAATGTTCCATATCATCCGGGCGTTCCATGTAGCTGGGCGCTGTACAGATTGCGGAGAATGTTCCAGGGTTTGCCCGCAGCATATCCCGCTACACCTGCTCAACCGCAAGTTTATTAAGGATATTAACGATTTTTACGGCGAATACCAGGCAGGAGAAACGGTGGGCAGCCGTGCTCCGCTGGTAAACTATGCAGTAGATGATCTTGAACCTGCGGATGCCATCGCAAAGGGAGGAGAATAACCATGCTAAAATGTTCTCTAGATAAGCTTTCGGAGCTTTTTAAGGCATTATCTGAAAAAGCTGTGCTGTATCTCCCGGTGGACGGCGAGGGCGGCGCGAAATACCAGAAATGGAGCGAAGGAGTGCAGATGAGCCGCGCTCTCAATACAGTGCGCAGCCCAAAGGATTTCTTTTTCCCACAAACGGAAAATCTCATGGGTTTCAAACTTTCGGGAAAGGAAATCGAGCTCATCGATACCCGCAAGGAATCCGAGGATTTCATTATATTTGGCGTGCGCGCCTGTGATGTGCGCAGCTTTGATGTTCTGGACCGCGTGTTTTTGCAGGATACGCCGGATAGCTATTATGCCAGCCGCCGCGAACACGGAATCATCATTTCCCTGGCGTGCACAAGGCCGGCTGAGACCTGCTTTTGTGGCACATTCGGCATAGATGCTGCCAACCCCGCAGGGGATATTACAACCTGGATGACGCAGAATGAACTGTTTTTGCAGCCCAATTCCAAGAAGGGCGAAGTGCTGTTACAGGCTGTAGATTCGCTGTTGGTGCCCTGTGCAGAAGATGCAGTGGAAACACAGAAACAGCAGACAAGGGAGCGCATGGAAAAGCTCCCACTGGCGGGGCTTTCGGCAGATGCCTTTGGCGCCGGAAAGACAGAGCAGTATTTCGATGCCCCCGAATGGGATAGCCTTTCGGAAGCCTGCCTTGGGTGCGGCACCTGCACATTTATCTGCCCAACATGCCAGTGCTACGATATTAAGGATTTTGATACGGGGCATGGAATCTGTCGGTTTCGCTGCTGGGATTCCTGTATGTATTCCGAGTTTACGCAGATGTCTGCCGGGCAGCCGCGCCTGACGCAAAAAGAGCGTTTCCGGCAGCGGTTTATGCATAAGCTTGTCTATTATCCTGAAAATAACGATGGCCTGTTTAGCTGTGTTGGATGCGGCAGATGCGTTGCAAAATGCCCCATTTCGATGAACATCGCCAAGGTGATGAAAACGCTGGGAGGTGAAGCAAAATGAGCCAAAGGCCAGAGCTGTTGATTCCAAAGATTGGCGTTGTGACAGATATCCGCATGGATACGCCAGATGTAAAGACATTTCGCGTCGTGACGCCGGAGGGGAAGAAAGCTTTTGAACACCGCCCTGGGCAATGCGCCATGCTCTCGATTCCAGGAGTCGGAGAGGCGATGTTTTCCATCACCTCCTCGCCGACAAACGAGGAGTATATGGAATTTTCCATTAAAAAGTGTGGTTGCCTGACGGATTGGCTGCATCAGATGGATGTGGGGCAGCAGATCACAATACGCGGGCCCTATGGAAATGCGTTTCCGGTGGATACGGAATTTGCCGGGAAAGACCTGCTCTTTATTGCAGGAGGTATTGGCCTTGCGCCCCTGCGCTCTGTCATCAACTATGTCCGGCATTATCGGGATAGATATGGCAAAATCGATATTGTATATGGCTCGAGATCCAAAGAAGATCTGGTGGATTACCAGGAGATCATAAACGAGTGGAGCCAGGATGCGGGTGTGAATGTCTATCTCACAATCGATAGAGAACAGGAAGGTTGGGATGGGCATGTTGGGTTTGTCCCAAATTATGTCAAGGAGCTGGGCTTTTCCACAGATAAAATTGCGGTGCTGTGCGGCCCGCCTATCATGATCAAATTTACGCTTGCAGGGCTGGGCGAACTCGGCTTTGAAAAAACACAGGTTTATACTACGATGGAGCTGCGCATGAAATGCGGAATTGGCAAATGCGGCAGGTGCAATATCGGCGCGAAGTATGTATGCAAGGATGGCCCGGTATTTCGCTGTGATCAGCTAGAAGAGCTTCCGGATGAGTATTAAGGTTTATCGCAATTAGGAGGTTATAATGGAACAGACCGTGACAATTTTTCTGTTCGGAAAGAAGTATGAGGTTCCTTCGGATCTGACAATCATGCGCGCGATGGAATATGCGGGGTATCAGCTGGTGCGCGGTTGTGGATGCCGCAACGGGTTCTGCGGTGCCTGCGCCACTATCTACCGCATTAAGGGTGACCGTGAGCTGAAGGTTTGCCTTGCCTGCAAAACAAAGGTGGAAAACGATATGTATATTGCCACACTGCCGTTCTTCCCGCTGATTAAGCAGGTATACGATATCGAGAAGGTGCGGCCGGTGCAGCAGATCATGATGCAGCTTTATCCGGAAATCTATGCGTGTATTGGGTGCAACGCCTGCACAAAGAGCTGCCCCCAGAAGCTGAATGTGATGCAGTATATTGCATATGCTCAGCGTGGAGATTTTGAAAAGTGTGCGGAAGAATCGTTTGATTGCGTCATGTGCGGCATCTGCTCTTCCCGCTGTCCCGCAGGTATCTCCCATCCTCAGGTTGCCATGTTGGCGCGCCGCTTGAATGGCAAATACCTGGCGCCGCCTTCTAAGCACCTGGCAGAGCGTGTTCAGGAGATCAAAGATGGCACTTTTGAAGAATTGATGGAATCCCTCATGGGTAAGCCGGTAGAGGAATTAAAAGAGCTTTACAACAATCGCGATATTGAAAAATAAGGAGTGGCGGCATGTATCCTGAAACATTCAAAAAATCCATAGAAGCAGTCGAGCGAGAGAGAAAAAAGAATATTGCCTATGAGCCGGAGCGCATGACTGCCAAAGAAAAAGAAGAGCTTCTTGCAGCATATCACCCGGATTATAAGGCGAGCGAATTTTCTGAACTACAATTTGGCCCGAATAAGGGGGAAAAGGTTCCCCATGAGCTTTGCGCGATGCTGCAGGCCCATAGCCGGATTCGCCCAGAAGATATTGACCTTTCCAAAATTGATTATGATGTGGATGTCCTTATCATCGGCGGCGGTGGTGCGGGGGCATCGGCGGCGATAGAGGCAGACGCAGCCGGCGCAAAAGCGATGATCGTCACCAAGCTGCGTATTGGCGATGCCAATACCATGATGGCGGAGGGCGGCATACAGGCAGCAGATAAACCCAACGATTCGCCTGCGATCCACTTTCTGGATGCATTTGGCGGCGGGCATTTTGCTGCAAAGCGCGAACTGCTCTCTAAACTTGTAAACGATGCACCAGAGGCCATTCAATGGCTTAACGAGCTGGGTGTGGAGTTTGATAAGGCACCAGATGGCACGATGATCACAACGCATGGCGGCGGAACTTCCCGCAAGCGCATGCACGCCGCGAAAGACTATTCTGGTGCGGAAATTATGCGCACATTGCGCGATGAGGTGCTCAACCGCGGAATTCCGGTGGTGGATTTTACTGCAGCAATCGAGCTGATTTTGGATGAGAACCACCATGCTGCCGGGGCAGTCCTTATGAATATGGAAACAAAGGAGCTGCTGGTTGCCCGGGCTAAAACAGTCATTATCGCAACGGGCGGAGCAGGCAGAATGCACTATCAGGGTTTTCCGACCTCCAACCATTATGGTGCAACGGCAGATGGCCTTGTGTTGGCATATCGCGTAGGGGCTAAGCTGCTTTATGCGGATACGCTTCAGTATCATCCAACCGGCGCTGCCTATCCCTCTCAGATTTTTGGCGCGCTGGTGACGGAGAAAGTCCGCTCCCTTGGCGCCAAGCTCGTCAACCGGGATGGAAAGGTGTTTATGCATCCGCTGGAAACAAGAGATGTTGCCGCAGCTTCCATTATCCGGGAGTGCTCGGATAGGGAGGAAGGTGTGGATACCGGAAGTGGCCGTGGCGTCTGGCTGGATACCCCGATGATTGAGGCAATAGGTGGGGAAGGCACGATCGAAAAGCGCATTCCTGCCATGATGAGGATGTTTGAGGAATATGGAATTGATATTCGCAAGGAGCCGATTTTGGTATATCCAACGCTTCACTATCAAAATGGCGGTATCGATATCGGCGTGGATGGCATGACTGCTGCTGTACCAAACCTCTTTGTTGCAGGAGAGGCGGTGGGCGGAATTCATGGGCGCAACCGTCTGATGGGCAATTCTCTCCTTGATATCATTGTGTTTGGCAGAAATGCGGGAATTCACGCTGCGAAAAAGAGCAAGGAAGTAGAAGTGGGCGCGCTTACGCTGGAACATATCCATGAATTTGATCGGCAGAGAAGTGCTGCCGGTATTACTACGGAAGAGGTATCTCCAAAGCTTCTTCCGGATTACCGCCATCAAAGGTAAAAGGCATAGGAACTTGTGAACGGGAAAGGAAATTAACGATGATTACGGATTTACTGGAAGCACTTACGATTTTCTGCTTTGGCTTATCTTGGCCGATTTCCATTCGGAAATCCTGGATATCGCGCACAGCAAAGGGAAAGAGCCTGTTTTTTGAGGTGTTTCTGCTGATCGGCTATATTTTCGGCATTGTCCGCAAAATCATGCTGTTCGCCGCAGGACAGGGGGACGGCTTCCTGTTCTATCTCAGCTGGTTCTTCTACATACTGAACTTTGTTGAGATTTCCATTGACGTCGCGCTCTATTTCCGCAACGTAAAACTTGATAAAGCGAGAGATGCGGAGCAGGCGGCACAGTAAGCTGTCGGAAGGAGCATAGTAGGAATGCGGTCTGTGTCAAAGCAAACGCTTGAACGTCTTCCGGCCTATCTGAATTATTTGAAATCCCTGCCTGAGGAAGAAGCCCCGAACATCTCCGCGACCATCATAGCAGAGGAACTGTCTCTTATACACATCTCCGAGCCCACGAGACCAGAGAGGATCTCGT
>USII01000075.1 GCA_900554725.1 uncultured Eubacteriales bacterium | reverse complement strand
CTTTTGATTCGTAGTCAAACACTCTATCCAGCTGAGCTACGGGCACATGCGTTTTTTCCTGCGCCTTTCCGCGAAATAGCCTGCCGCATTCAAGCGCTATATCATCTTATCACCAAATTGCACACATGTCAACAAAGCGGCGAATTTTTTGCGCTATTTTTGCGCCATCACCTTGTGCAGCGGCTTCCATATCGCAAGTGAAATGCCATAATCCACCATGCTGTGAATCAGCGTTCCCAGCCCGACAAACAACACCACCGAAACAAAAAAGCCCTTGTCATAGTAGCCTGCCGAGAGGCCTGTTCCCGTAAAATAAAAGGGAATGACGACGGCAACCTCTGCCGCAGCATGGAGAAGAGAGGTAAGCATGCCAAAGGAAAACATCTTTTTTCCCGTGGAAAGCCACTCCCTGTTTTTCTTCAGCATAAAAGCGCCCACTGCCGCAAAAATGATCTGGGAAAAGGCACGCGCCACTACCACTACGGGAAATCCCCCAAGCAGGAAGCCCAGCGTTGTGCCCAGCGTTACAGAGATGGCAACCGATGGAGAGACGAACATCGCCACAAAAATGGCGACATGGCTGGCCAGCGTAAAGGATGCCGGCTCCAGCACGATTTTCACGGGGGAGAAGGTTGGGATGATGATGCCAATTGCGCAGAGCAGCCCGGCAATGGCGATGGTGGCAAGCTTATTGTGTTTCATAACTTTTCCAGCTTTCTATGGATACTAAGAAAATTATAGCGGCAAATGCAAAAATTGTAAAGTTATGATAAACTAGATGGGTGCTAAAATAACAAAATAGAGGTGAGCAAATGAGAATTCATATGGATGACTTCCTTTCAGATATTAAAAACCAGAAGGAGCTTTTCTGGGAAAACACTTCCGTTCTCAAGTACAATGAGGTGGAAAAGCAGATAGACCCTTCCCTTATTCAGGATGCATCGGACCGGCTTTTGCGGTTCGCCCCGCTCATCGCCTCCGCTTTTGCACAAACTGCGCCGCAGGGGGGAATCATCGAATCCCCTCTGCGGGAAATTCCCCGAATGCAGGATGCCGTCGGCTGTCCGGGCAAGCTGCTTTTAAAGATGGATAGCCATCTTCCCATTTCCGGCTCCATCAAAGCAAGGGGAGGCATTTACGAAGTGCTGCGCCATGCGGAGGATCTCGCCCTAAAAGCAGGCCTGCTCCGCCAGGAAGAGGATTATTCCCTTCTGCTAAAGCCGGAATCCCGCGCGTTTTTCAGTCGGTACTCCATAGAAGTCGGCTCTACAGGCAATCTGGGCATGAGCATCGGCATCATGAGCGCGGCGCTGGGCTTTCGCACGGTGGTGCATATGTCGAGGGATGCCAAGGCATGGAAAAAACAGCTTCTTAGGGAACATGGCGTTCATGTTGTGGAATACGAAGGCGATTACGGCCTGGCCGTGGCCCAAGGGCGGAAAAATTCCCAGGCCAATCCAAAAAGCTATTTTATAGACGACGAACATTCCCTGGATCTTTTCCTAGGCTATGCAGTGGCAGCACGCCGGCTGGAAGCCCAACTGCGCGCACAGGATATCCAAGTCAGCCCGCAGCACCCGCTGTTCGTTTATCTCCCCTGTGGCGTAGGCGGGGCGCCGGGCGGCATCTGCTATGGTCTAAAGGAAGTTTACCAGGATGCCGTATACTGCTTCTTTATCGAGCCTACTGCCTCTCCCTGCATGCTTCTCGGGCTGGCCACCGGGAAAATGGAGGGAGCCAGCGTGCTGGATTACGGCCTTTCCGGGAAAACCCATGCTGATGGGCTGGCTGTCGGCCGGCCATCCGGGCTGGTGTGCCGGGCAGTGCAGCATCTGGTTTGCGGCATCTTTACCGTCCGCGATGCCCAGCTTTACGACGATCTTCGCCTGATCAACAGTCAGGAAGGCATCCTGCTTGAGCCCTCTGCCTGCGCTGCCTTTGCCGGGCCGCGCCGCATCCTGGAAACCCCGTTTGCCCATTTGGCCGAAAACGCGACGCATATCGCCTGGGCGACGGGTGGGAGCATGGTTCCTCCTTCCATTATGCAGGAATACCTGCAAACCACCTTATAGGAATTCCACTTCGCCCCTTGGCGCGCTTTTGCGCGCAGCAGGGGCGCTTTTTTTATCTTCGCCATTCTTTCCTTTTCCCGCCTTCCTTTTTTGCAGATGCACTGTTCCGCCCTTCGCTTTACCCCCTTCCCCTTTTTTACCTTCTTTTTCCCAGAAAATCTGGAAAAATCTCTTGACTTGGGCAGAGTTTTTGATATAATAAAAACAGAAATAATAATAATTATTATTTAAAGAAAGGGCAGGAATGAAATATTCAAAGCAGCGAGAGGTCATTCGCCAGATTATGGCGGGGACAGCGCTGCACCCCACAGCCGATATGGTCTATGAATGGGTGCGACGGGAAACCCCCAACATCAGCCTGGCAACGGTGTACCGGAACCTCAACTGCCTTGCACAAAGCGGGGAGCTTCGCAAAATTCATGTGGCCGGAGGCGCAGATCGCTTTGACGGGCAGACACATCGGCACAGCCATCTGGTATGCCGTAGCTGCGGCGCAGTGAGCGATCTCGATCAGGAAGTGGTCGGGAGCATCGCAGAGGATATTCGCGTGGCGACGGGTTTTTCCCCCGCAGCGGATGATATGGTATTTTACGGCATTTGCCAAAAATGCCGTGAGGAACATAAAGAAAAGAGGTAGACAAATGAAAGAATTAAAGGGAAGCAAAACAGAAGCCAATTTGCTCACAGCATTTGCAGGGGAATCCCAGGCAAGAAATAAGTATACCTACTTTGCATCCAAGGCAAAGAAAGAGGGCTACAACCAGATTGCCGCAATTTTCGAGGAGACCGCCAACAACGAAAAAGAGCATGCCAAAATCTGGTTCAAGCTGCTGGGCGGCATCGGGGATACAGAGGAGAACCTGAAGGCTGCTGCTGCTGGCGAAAACTATGAGTGGACGGAAATGTATGCAGAATTTGCCAAAACCGCAAAAGAGGAAGGCTTTGAGAACATTGCCTATCTGTTCGAGGCGGTAGGCCAAATCGAAAAAGAGCATGAGGAGCGCTACAACACACTGCTTAAAAATGCCCAGGATAAGAAAATTTTTGAGAAGGACGATGTTGTCGTTTGGCAGTGTGCAAACTGCGGCCATATCTATCTTGGCAAGAAAGCTCCGGAAGTATGCCCGGTATGTGCACATCCCCAGGGATATTTCGCCGTCAGAGCGGAAAACTACAAATAAGCAAAAAAGAGCCTGCGGGCTCTTTTTTTATGCTGGCACGCGGGCCTTTCTTCCCTGCGCATAAAAGTTTCAAAATATTTGGCTTTTTCCCGCTCGACAAGCCCTTTTTTGCCTGCTAGAATTTTACATGTACCGGCGCGCCGTGCCGGCCACAAGGGATAGCGCCCCGGGAGGTGGATATGGATTATCTTGAAAAGGCAGACGAACTCTGGGAGCAGTATGTTCCTAAGTCCGGCCAAGCCAATACCGTGCAGGGGGAGCTGCTGCGGGAAATTGAGGCGCTTCGCATAGAGGCGCAGGAAAACAACAACCTGAATTTCGATGAGGATTTTGCGTATTTTTGCGATTTTCTCTGGAATACGCTGGAGGAATCCGGCTGTATCCCATATCGGAAGATGCGAAAAGTCGCTCGTGCTCTGGAGAAAATCCGCCGCTATGGGCTAATCGCCGCCGATTATAATAAAGGCACCATCACCAGCCGCCAGCTGGCCGAACTGCACAAGGGGTCTGCCGCACTTTCCTACAAGAAAGACGATCTCTACGATACTGTTTTGGAGGCAATTGTAGTGTTTTGTGAGAAAAATCCGCGCCCCATTGCCCGCCGCAAAAATCCTTCCATCTACCGATAAAAAAAGAGGAGCAAAGCCCCTCTTTTTTTATGCCCTTTTTCACAGTTTGCCCCGGTTAAACCGCCTTCTTCTTTTGCTTTTTCAGGCCCTCCTCTGTCCCTTCCCGGCAGGCCTTCTCATAATATGCCGCTTTTTTCTCGATATGCTCCAAGTACCCCTGCAGTTCGCGGATGCGCTCTTCCACCGCCTTTTTATGCGCAAGCACCATCTGCAGGCGGCTTTGCAGCGTCGCATCTCCCTGGGCGCAGAGCGCCATAAACTGCTTAATATCCCGGATAGGCATATCCGTATTCTTTAGGCATGTGATAAGGAAAATCCACTCCAAGTCTTTTTCCCGATATACCCTTACGCCCGCCGCGTTGCGCTCTACGGGCGGGAAAAGCTGCTCCTTCTCATAAAAGCGGAGCGTAGAAGCCGTCAGCCCCGTAATTTCGGAAACCTGGCGAATCGTATACTCCATAGATGCTTCCCCTCGTCTATTTTTTAATTTTATTATACTACTCCCTGCCCTGGGGGGCAAGTTCGTGTTATACTTGTTTTATTAGGAGGATTTCATATGCGCACAGAACAGCAAATGATGGAGTTAATTCTGGGGTACGCGCAGAAGGACGACCGCGTGCGGGCCGTAGCTATGAACGGTTCGCGCGTAAACCCCGGCTTACCGGCCGACCACTTTCAGGATTACGATATTGTCTATCTCGTTCGCGAAAAGGATTCTTTTTTGCAGGACCCAGGCTGGATTGATGTTTTCGGGCCGCGCATTATCCTGCAAACGCCTGAAGACGAGCGGTTTTTCCGGCCGTCGCTGGGCGGGTGGTACAGCTATCTCATGCTGTTGGCAGATGAAAACCGCATTGACCTCACACTCATTCCCATAGCAGATCTGGAGCGCTACTGCAATTCCGATTCCCTCATCAAAGTTCTTCTGGATAAGGACGGCCTCTTTCCCCCGCTTCCTGCGCCCAGCGATGAAAAATACCGCATTAAAAAGCCTTCCAGGGAGCAATATATAGCCCGCTGCAACGAATTTTGGTGGCTTAGCACCTATGTGGCAAAAGGGCTTTGCCGCAAGAAACTTCTCTATGCCACTCATTACCTCCACACGGGTATTCTGGAGGAACTGCTCGGCATGCTCAGCTGGCAAGTTGGCATTCAAAACGATTTTTCCTTCTGTGCGGGCAAGTGTTATCAGCATCTGCCCGATTATCTGGACGAGCAGACCAATGCTCTTTTGATCGGCCTATACCGCCAGAACGGCTACGCCGCCTGCTGGGAAGCTCTTTTTGGCGCATGCGGGCTTTTTTGCGAGGCCTCTCATTTTGTGGCCCAGCAGCTTGGCTATCCGCTGCCCCAGGAGGAAGGGCCCGTGGCGCAGTATCTGAAGCGCATTTTCCTGGCCTATCCACCCAGCGATTTTTAAAAGAGGAGCAGAAATATGAAAAGCAAGGATAATACGCGCCGTTTTGAGGCAAAGGCGGCCCTCTATCAGCAGTTCCGCCCCGCCTATCCGGAAGCGTATTTTGACTACCTTCTTTCAAAAACACAGCTTATGCCAGAAGACGCCGTTGCGGATATTGGCTCGGGAACAGGCATTTTTTCCCGCCAATTGTTGGAAAGGGGGCTGAGCGTCTATGCAGTAGAGCCAAATTCCAATATGCGCAGCAAGGCGGAGCAGCAGCTAGGCGCAAACCCCCGTTTTTTCTCGGTTCCAGGCAGCGCAGAACATACCCTCCTTGCAGATTCCAGCGTGGCGCTGGTGACGGCCGCGCAGGCTTTTCACTGGTTCGACCAAAAGAAATTCGGCGCGGAATGCCGGCGCATTCTGAAGCCGGGCGGGAAAGTTGCGCTGGT
>USII01000074.1 GCA_900554725.1 uncultured Eubacteriales bacterium | reverse complement strand
CTGATAGAGCTGATGGCGGTGGCGCCAAGAAGGATTTTTGGGATTCCGGGCGGAAAAATAGAAGTAGGAGAAGTGGCAGATTTATGCGCCTGGGATTTATCTGCTGGTAGCACTGTCAATCCGGATGACTTTTGCTCAAAAGGAAGAAGCACGCCGTTTGAGGGAATGCATTTTTACGGCAAAAATTGTTTGACGATAGCAGGGGGAAAAGTGGTATGGGAAAGTTTATGAGAAAAATTGTCCTGGAGAATGGTCAGGAATTCTATGGAGAGGGGTTTGGCGCCAAGTGTGATGCCATTAACGAGCTCGTCTTTAATACCTCTATGGTGGGGTATCAGGAGATCGTCTCAGACCCTTCCTATACAGATCAGATGGTGGTCATGACATACCCTCTAATTGGGAACTATGGCATCACGGATGAAGACTTTGAAACCAAAATCCCTACAATAGGCGGCATGATTGTGCGAGAGTATAACGATTCGCCTAGCAACTTCCGCTATACCAAAACGCTTTCGGAAATTTTGGAAGAGAATAATATCCCCGGGATCAGCGGAGTGGATACTAGAAAGATCACACGCATCATCCGAAATGAGGGCAGCCAGAAGGTGATGATCACCGATCCGCATACAAAAAAAGAAGAAGCCCTTAAGGCCATGCGCTCCTATGAGCTGCCAAAGGATGGGGTCGCTCGGGTGAGCTGCAAAAAAAGATGGTATAGCCGTACGGCAAACCCGGCCTATAATGTGGTAGCGGTGGATTGCGGCATCAAGCTAAATATCATTCGCTCTCTGAATAAGCGAGGCTGTAATGTGACAATCGTTCCCTTCGATACGCCGGCTGAGCAGGTGTTGGATTTAAAGCCGGATGGGGTGTTCCTCTCAAATGGCCCGGGAAATCCGGAAAATGTCGAGCCTGTTGTGGAACTGGTGAAATGCCTGCGCGGGAGGCTGCCCATTTTTGGCATCTGCATGGGGCATCAGCTGATAAGCATCGCCTATGGCGCGCAGACATATAAAATGAAATTTGGCCACAGAGGAGGAAACCATCCGGTCAAAAACCTGAAAACGGGCAAAATCGAGATTACAAGCCAGAACCACAGCTACGCGGTAGAGGGCGATTCCCTTGCTGGGACAGGCCTGCAGGTGACGCATATCAACCTTCTAGATAACACGATAGAAGGAGTGGAATGTAAGGAGGATATGCTCTTTTCGGTGCAATATCATCCGGAAAGCGCCCCGGGTCCGCAGGATAGCGGCTATTTGTTCGATGAATTTATCAAAATGATGAAGGAGAATCAGCGCAATGCCTAAGAGAAACGATATTAAAAAAGTACTGGTTATCGGCTCCGGACCGATTGTCATCGGCCAGGCGGCGGAATTTGACTATGCCGGAACGCAGGCATGCCTTGCGCTGAAAGAGGAGGGGTATGAAGTTGTGCTCATCAACTCCAACCCTGCTACGATCATGACGGATACAAACATCGCCGATAAAATCTATATGGAGCCGCTTACGCTGGAATATGTGGCAAAAGTCATCCGCTATGAGCGGCCGGATGCGATTGCACCTGGGTTTGGCGGGCAAGTCGGCCTGAATCTCGCAATGAAGCTGGCGCAAAAGGGCGTGCTGGATGAATGTCAAGTAGAGATTTTGGGGACGCCCTTTGATACGATTGAGCGTGCAGAGGATAGAGGTTTGTTTAAAGAGCTCTGCGAAAAACTGGGTGAGCCGGTGCTTCCCTCGATTATTGTGCACAGTGTGGAAGAGGGGCTTTCTGCGGCAGAGCAGATTGGCTATCCGGTTGTGCTGCGCCCTGCCTATACTTTAGGCGGAACAGGTGGTGGTTTTGCGGATACGCCTGAAGAGATGGCCGAGCTCTGCAAGAATGCGCTGTATATCTCCCCAGTGAGGCAGGTTCTGGTGGAAAAGAGCATCAAGGGCTATAAAGAAATAGAATATGAGGTTATCCGGGATTCTAACGATACCGCGATTACCATCTGCAATATGGAAAATATCGACCCTGTGGGTGTCCATACCGGGGATTCCGTTGTCGTCTGCCCAAGCCAGACGCTGACGAATAAAGAATACCATCTGCTCCGCGATAGTGCTTTGCGCATTATCCGGGAATTGAAAATCGAGGGCGGTTGCAATGTGCAGTTTGCACTCGACCCATATTCTTTCCAGTACTTTTTAATCGAAGTCAATCCCAGGGTTTCGCGTTCCTCTGCGCTGGCATCGAAAGCCAGCGGCTATCCTATTGCGCGAGTTTCGGCGAAAATTGCCATTGGCATGACGCTGGATGAGATTGCCATCGCCAATACGCCGGCAAGTTTTGAGCCGACGCTCGACTATGTTGTGACAAAAATACCCCGCTTCCCCTTTGATAAATTTTCTACTGCCTCTAATTCGCTCAGCACGCAGATGAAGGCAACGGGTGAAGTGATGAGCATTGGGCGCACGCTGGAAGAAAGCCTTTTAAAGGCGATCCGTTCGCTGGAAACCGGCGTTTGCCATCTGTATATGCCCAAGTTCGATTCTATGGCAAACGACAAGATGCTCTCCTATATCAAAGAGGGGGTGGACGATCGGCTGTTTGCCATTGCGCAGCTGATTCGCAATGGCGTGGATCTTGGGATGATCTACAATGAAACAAAAATAGATATGCTGTTTTTGGATAAGATTAAGAACATTGTGGATTTTGAAGTGGTGCTAAAAGAGCATCCGATGGATGATGAAACGCTCTATCAGGCAAAGCGCTTGGGCTTTTCGGATAAGTATATCGGGCAGATATGGGGAAAGAGCGAGCAGGAGATGTTCCTGCTGCGCAAAAAGAAGGGCATTATGCCTGTCTATAAGATGATAGACACCTGCGCAAGCGAGTTTTCCAGTTATGTGCCGTATTTCTACTCCACATATGAGGAGGAAAACGAGTCCATTGTCAGCGAGAAGAAGAAAATTGTTGTGCTGGGTTCCGGCCCCATCCGCATCGGGCAGGGAATCGAGTTCGATTATTCCACTGTGCATGCGGTCTGGACAATTCGGGATGCGGGCTATGAGGCGATTATCATTAACAACAACCCCGAAACGGTTTCCACCGATTATACGACAAGCGATAAACTCTATTTCGAGCCGCTCATGACAGAAGATGTGATGAACATTATTGAAATGGAGAAACCAGATGGCGTCATTGTAACATTGGGCGGGCAGACGGCAATCAACCTTGCGGCTTCTCTGGATAGCCTGGGCGTCAATATCATAGGGACGGAAATCCACGCGATTCGAAGGGCGGAAAATCGGGATAACTTCAAAAAGCTCACGGAAAGCCTGGGAATTCCGCAGCCTAAGGGCGTGGCGGTGGTCAGCATGGAAGAAGGTATGCGCGCGGCGGCAGAAATTGGCTACCCTGTGCTGGTGCGCCCAAGCTATGTGCTGGGCGGTCGGGCGATGCAGATCGTAGGAGATGAGCAGGCTCTAAGGGAGTATATGAGTTCATCTGTCCAGGTAAGCCGCGAGCGCCCGGTCCTGGTGGATCAATACATCATGGGCAGGGAAATGGAAGTGGATGCGGTTTGCGATGGAAAGGAAGTCTTTATTCCGGGCATCATGGAACATGTAGAAAAGACGGGCATTCATTCGGGCGATAGCGTCAGCGTATATCCGCCCTTCTCGGCCAGCCAGAAGGTCAAGGATACGATTATAGATTATGCCCGGCGCCTGGGCCTGGCGGTTGGCATTGTCGGCCTATTTAATATTCAGTTTATCGTAGATGAGAAGGATAATGTCTATATCATAGAGCTGAACGCCCGCTCTTCGCGGACTGTCCCCTTCCTCTCCAAAGCTACGGGATATTCCATGGCCGATATTGGAACGCTGGTCATATTGGGAAAGAGCTTGAAAGAACAGGGGATTACGGAAGTCTATGCAAAGCAGAAGGATATGTGGTTTGTAAAGGCGCCCGTATTCTCTTTCTCCAAGCTGGATGGCATGGATACCTATCTTTCCCCGGAAATGAAATCTACCGGAGAGGCAATAGGCTACGATAAAAAGCTTACCCGTGCGCTATATAAGGCGTTGCAGGCATCTGGAATGAAGATTGCAAAATATGGAACTGTGCTGGCGACGATTGCAGATTGCGATAAGGAGGCGGCGCTGCCTCTCATTCGCAGGTTCTATAACCTCGGTTTTAATATCGAAGCCACACGGGGCACCGCCAAGTATTTAAAGGAACACGGCATCCGCACGCATGCCGTGGCCAAGATAAGCGATGGAAGCGATGAAATTCCCGATGCACTGCGCAAAGGGCATGTCAACTATGTGATCAACACAAGAGATGTGGATGCATCACCCATGCAGGATGCGGACGGTTGGGTTATCCGCCGCTGTGCAGTGGAAAACAATATTTCCATGTTTACAGCGCTGGAAACGGTGCGCGTTCTGCTGGATGTCCTGGAAGAGGTGACGGTGGGCGTCGCGCCCATCAACGCAGTTTAGGAGGCGCCATGCGAAAGGAAACTCTCTTTGCGGTAAGAGAAAACAGCAAGATCGCCAGGGATATATACCGGATGGTTCTGGAGGGAGATACCAGCGCCATCAGCGCGCCGGGGCAGTTTGTCAATGTGCAAATTGATGGTCTGTTTTTGCGCCGTCCCATCTCTGTGTGCGATGTTGAGGCACATAGATTGGTTTTGGTCTATAAAGTTGTAGGTGTTGGAACGGAAAAAATGTCGCAGGCACAGGCAGGGAAGGTGTTTTCCCTGTTGACGGGCTTGGGAAATGGGTTTGATATAAAAAAAGCAGGAAATGCACCGCTGCTGGTGGGCGGAGGCGTGGGCGTTCCTCCCCTCTATTATCTGGCGAAGTGCCTGATAGCCAGGGGGATTGTGCCTAAAGTGGCTCTCGGGTTTCAGGCGGCGGAGGATTGCTTTTTCGAGCGGGAATTTGCTGCGATGGGGTGTGAAGTTGCTGTAGCTACGCTGGATGCAAGCCGGGGAACGCGTGGGTTCGTGACGGATGCCATCTGCCAAAGCGGCTTCTCTTATGATTATTTTTTCGCCTGCGGGCCAGAGCCCATGCTGAAGGCTGTGGCCGGCCTGTGCCAGTGCAGCGGCCAGTTGAGTTTTGAAGAGCGGATGGCCTGTGGTTTTGGGGCTTGCATGGGCTGCAGCTGTCAAACAAAGTATGGTGCCAAGCGCATCTGCAAAGATGGTCCGGTTCTGGTAAAGGAGGAAGTGATATGGTAAACACATCCGTCACGCTCAGCGGCCTTGTGCTGGAAAATCCGGTCATCCCGGCCAGCGGAACTTTTGGATACGGCAGGGAGTTTTGTGAATTTTACGATATCAATATTCTGGGCTCCTTTTCCTTTAAAGGTACAACCAGAGAACCGAGGTTTGGCAATCCCACGCCGCGCATTGCAGATTGTACGGCTGGGATGATCAACGCTGTCGGCCTGCAAAACCCGGGCATCGATGCGGTGATAAGCGAAGAATTGCCCGCACTAAAAAAGTTCTTTCATAAGCCCGTCATTGCCAATATCAGCGGTTTTTCGCTGGAAGAATATGCCGAGTGCTGCGAAAAGATAGGAAAAGAGGAACAGGTTGGCATTATCGAGGTCAATATCAGCTGCCCTAATGTGCGGCATGGGGGTATGAGCTTTGGAACCAGCTGTCAAAGCGCTGCCGAGGTGACACGGGTAGTCAAATCTGTGACGAAAAAACCTATCTATATGAAGCTTAGCCCCAATGTGACGGATATAACAGAAACTGTCTCTTATACACATCTGACGCTGCCGACGAGCGATCTAGTGTAGAT
>USII01000073.1 GCA_900554725.1 uncultured Eubacteriales bacterium | reverse complement strand
GAGATGTGTATAAGAGACAGGCCAAAGTTGCTCAGAAACACGGAAAGCTCCCGGATACGCTCGTCGTCTGGAACTTCATGGATCCGGTAAATAAAGGGAAGCTCGGATTGGGCAAACACCTCGGCCACCACATTATTGCAAGTCACCATAAATTCTTCTATCATTTTTTCCGCAGTGCGCTGTTTCCTCGCATGGATTGCCACCGGCTTTCCCGCATCGTTTAGCTCTATTTCCGCCTCTCCCACTTCAAAATCGATGCTGCCCTTCTGGAAGCGCAGCTTGCGCATGATCTGCGCTAATTCCTGCATTTGGCGCAGATCCCAAATGATATCCTGGTATTTTTCAATCAGCGCTTCATCCCCTTCCTCCAACATCCGGTTGACATTGGTATAGGTCAGCCGATGGCAGGAGCGGATAGCCGTTTTGGCAATGCGATGCGAAACCACCTTGCCCTCGGGTGAGATTTCCATAAAGCAGGAGAGCGTCAGCCGCTCAACCCCCTCGTTTAGGGAACATAGCCCATTGGAAAGCCCCTCCGGCAGCATGGGTACAACGCGATCCAGCAGGTATACGCTGGTCCCCCGGGAAAACGCCTCGCGATCAAGCGCTGTTCCTTTTCGCACATAATGGCTCACATCCGCAATATGCACGCCCAGCTTCCAATTGCCGTTGGAGGCAAGCTCGATAGAAACAGCATCATCGAAATCTTTTGAATGCTCTCCATCAATTGTAAATATGCGCTGATGAAACAAAAGTTCCCGGCCCTGCAGATCTTTTGGATCTACTGTATCTCCCAGAGCCTCGGCTTCTTTCTGCACTTCCTCGGGAAAAGCCGCATAGAGGCCAAAGCTTCTTGCCACGCTTAGAATATCTACGCCCGGCTGCCCAGGATAGCCAAGAACCTCCTGCACGCTGCCCTTTGGAGCACTGTTACCTACTGCGCGCCTGTAGATGCCTACCAGCACCTTCTGCCCGTTTTTCGCGCCGTGAAACTCCTGGCGCGGGATATAGATATCCGGCGTTATTCCGTTATCGCAAAGGACAAACGCAGCGTTACCCGTCTTTTCAAATGTGCCCGTTACCCGATACGGCAGCGGCGTCAGCACCCGGATCACCTCGCCTTCCCGGTTCCTCTCGCCCTCCTTTCGGATTTTAACCAGAACGGTTTCCCCATGAAAGGCGCCTCCCAATTGCGCCGCGCCCACAAAAATATCTCCACCTTCTGCCGCCCGCACAAAGCCAAATCCGCCCCGCTTAATTTCCAGCGGGCCCTTCAGGCAGTTCATATAGGCCAGGCTCGCGTATTTCTTCTTGCGCGTCAATAGAGCATCCGCGTTTTCCAGCAGCTGTTCCAAAACGGGGGATAATTCCGCGCCGGGAAATGCGCTTTCTAATTCCTGCCTATCGGCGACCCCCTTTTTGGCTAGATATTCCTTTATTTCTTCATAATATTGCATATAACCTCTTCTTTTGCGCATCCTTCTAGCGATATTGTTGCTCGCATAAAAAAACGCCCCTGATTGGAAGGGCGTTTTTATCTCGTTTAGAAAAACCTCTGAATCAGCACCAAGGCGGCCGCCAAAATCATAAAGATAACTGCCGCGATTTTGGTCAACTTCGCGAGCATTGCATTCATGCCCCTGGCCTTGGAACGGCTCGCCTGCATTCCGGAGAGCATGCTGTTTGCCCCGTTTTCATCCGACTGAAGCAGAACCACCACGATAAGAAACAAAGAACAAAGGCAAAGCACTATCTTGATAACGAGGGATACGACATCCATCAATAACTACCTCCAATATCATACAACGGAAGAAATTATAACATGAAATATCGCGGATTGCAAGTGCTTTTTCGCTTTTCCCGGGAAAACGCCTCGCTCTAGGCGTGCGTAACCAATTTAGGAAAGCGCATTCTCATCGCCGGTGCTCATCAGCCCAAGGTAGCTCTTTAAAAGGCGGTGCAACCCTGAGCTAAAGGATTGTTCCTGCACCTGCTGTTCTACTGCCAGAGCCACGGAAAGCTCGCCCTGTGGGGTTGTGACGGCAATTTTGCCTACTACCTGCCCCTCTTCCAGCGGCGCAACGAGATCGGGCACCTGTACTTCAGTGGAGATACTGCTCTCTTCACCCTTTTTATACAGGATGCTCAAATCCTCCTTGGCATATACGCCAACTTCTTTGAGATTTCCATTTGCCACGGGCACCGTCTTTACTTTTCCCCCTTGCCGGGCAATTTGTTTTACACCATAGGATGCAATGGCATATCCAATGAGATCCTCCGCCAGACGAAAGCGGCTGCTCGTATCCTTATCTCCCACCACAATGGCAATAAATCGCCCTCCGCCGCTTTGGGCCGAAACTGCCGCGCTGTATCCGGAGCTGGGCGTAGAGCCGGTAGACATACCATCGTACAGTTCATTTTTAATAAGGACATTTGCATTGTTCATTTCAGTCTGCCTGCCGCTCTCATGGACAAAAGTATCCAGCCAGATGGCGCTATACTGAAAAAAACCGCTGTGTTTGGAAAGCTCTGCGGCGATGACTGCAAGGTCCTGCGCCGAAACCTGGGACTCAGGGGAAATGCCAGTGCAATCCGCAAATGTGCAGGAAAGGCCAAGCTGCTTGGCACGCTCGTTCATCAGGGCGACAAACGCTTCCTCTGTTCCCGCCACATGCTCTGCAAGGGCAGTCACCGCATCGTTGGCATTGCACATGATGGCCGGCTTCAACAGCGTTTCAAAGGAATAGCTTGCCCCTGCATCCAGGAATACGCTGGTGCCTCCCTTTGCGGCAGCTTCCTGGGATACGCGCACGCTGTCCTCCGGCTTCACCTTGCCTTCCCCAATAGCCTCATAGAACAGCAGATAGCTCATCAGCTTCGTCAAACCTGCCGCATGGAGCTTTTCCTCTGCGTTCTCTGCGGCGATAATCTGCCCCGTATTTGCTTCGATAAGTGCATATGCTTTTGCTGAGGAGTTAAACTGCTCTGCCCGCACCCCTGCCGGGAACGCGGCTGCCAAAAAAATTCCCACAAGCAGGGTACTGATGACTTTCCTACTTTTCTTCATATCATTTCTCCTAAACACCGCTTTTTTTATCTTACTGCGCTAAAACAGCGTATATTCCAACAGCTCGAAAATGCCATCCAAAAAAACCGATTCCAGAAATGCAAACGCGGCCCAGCAGCCAAAGGCGCGCATACATTCCTTCATATGCGGAAAAGAATCTCTCGTGACCTCTATACTGCTCTTTGGGATATTGCGTTCCAAAACCTGCTGGCGAAGGCGGCGCGCACCTGCAATCAAAAGCATGCAGAGCGGCAACACCTGCATCAACATCTGTATCAGAAAGACCGCACCGCCTAACAGGATTTTCAGCCCTTTTAACCCGCGAAAAATGCACCCCCATGCGCATCCATATGCACACAGAAGCGCGAAGCTGAAAAGAACGGCAAAAACCATGCCAAGAAAAAAACTGCCGGCACAGTAAAAAAGCATGCAGGCGGCCAGCCGCTGCATGCACAAGCGGAAAAACCTGGCAAACAGGGAAACTCCCATGCCATACCCAAGCACGGCGCTCAGCATGCGCAGCTGCACAGACTCCGCAAACAGCCCCGCGCTGGAAATGCCCGCCGCCAAAGCCAGTGTTGCCATTAGAAATGTGAATGCAAAAACAGGCCATTTCCTTTTCAGTTCTTCCAGTTTCTGCAGCAAAAAATCCCCACCTCATGTTATCCTATGAGATGGGGATTTTGATTATTCTAGTCGATGCGCAACAAGTTGATATTGATATAGTCGGCGACAGTCGCAATAAAAGCCGCATTGGTCGGCTTTCCCTTCTCTGCATCCACCGTATAGCCAAAGAGCTCTTCAATATAGGAGAGATTTCCTTTGCTCCATGCAGATTCGATGGCATGGCGGATATTGCGTTCCACGCACTTTGTATTGGTATGGTTCGTCTCTGCGACAGCGCCATACAGCCTGCCTGTGATAGATTTTAGCATATCCGGTTCCTCAAGAACGAGGCGTATTGCCTGACGCGCATAGGAATAACCTTTTAAATCTGGAGAAAGGCCCAGCCGAAGCAACACTTTTGTAATGATAGGCAAATATGCCTCTTCCCCATTTCCATTCAGGCTGACAAACGGCGCATCCTTTTCATCCTTTTCCAGCAGATCCCGCGTTCTACCATAGAATGCCTCGTATGCAATGGGCTTTTGCAGGATATAATCCGCTCCGCTCTCAAAGCTTTTGCGGATAAAGAAATCCTCGCTTACACCCGAAACCATGATAATTTTAGATTTCCCCTTCGCTCCCTGCTCGCGTATCTGCTCCAACACACCAATTCCATCGATCACGGGCAAAATCATATCAATGATCATGAGATCCGGCCGAACCACACAGAATCGCTCAATGGCTTCTCTTCCGTTAAAGGCAAATTCCAAATTGGAGAAAAGCTGGCACCTTTCTGCATAGTTTTTTATCACAAGCAGAAAATCTCGGTTGCCGCTGACAGCGAGTAACTTATATTTTTGATCGGAAAGCACGGGCCTCCCTCCACCTTAAATAAAGTAATCACAAACCTTTTTTATTATACAGCAAGCAACCGCATTTCACAATATGCTTAACGCAAGGTTTCCTTAAATCTCTAAAAGCATTAAAAAGAATACATCTCGCTTAGCATCCAATCCAGATATATGCCATACCCTTGCGTCGGATCATTAATAAAAACATGGGTCACCGCACCGACAAACATCCCGTTCTGGATGATGGGGCTTCCGCTCATCCCCTGCACAATTCCCCCTGTCGTTTCAAGCAGGCGTTCATCGTCAATCTGGACGACAAAGCTCTTCTGTTCAGGAGAGTCCTGGGAATTTACTTTCACAATCTTACAGGAATATTCCTTCACGCCCGAATCGTCCAGCGTGCACAGAAGCGTCGCCTCTCCAACTTTTACTTCATCCCGCTTGGCCGCGGGCAGTGCCCCATAAATGCCGTTTTGCATTTGTTTTTGCGTATTTCCATACAGGCCATATTCGGTATTTTTGGAAATGGTCCCGATCACCTCGTCATTCTGCCCAAAGCTTCCTCGCAACTCGCCCGGTTCCCCCTCTTCTCCTTTTACAACTTCCAGAATATCGGATTTTACAATCTCTCCATCCTTTACCGTGAGCAGCTTTCCAGTATCCACATCGGTAATCGCGTGCCCAAGGCCAGCGAATTTGCCGCTTGCCGGATCATAGAAGGTAAGCGTCCCTACGCCAAGCGTGCTATCCCGCACCCAAACGCCCAGTTTCCAAAGTCCATCCTCCGCATCCTGAACGGGATAGATGGTGAGCTCCAAATTCTGATCACCCCGGCGCACGGAAAGGCGCGCAGCGCCCTCCTCATCTTGGTTGATCAGCTCTGAGAGGTGTGCTGCATCCTTAATCTCCTCGCCGTTGTATTTTTCTATGATATCGCCCGCCTGCAGCCCCGCGACCTTCGCCGGATTGACGGGTTCACCCGTCTTAGAAGTGATATTCATACTGCCAACTACCAGCGCGCCTTTTGTATGCAGCATAACACCGATGCTCTGCCCTCCCGGAACGAGCATCACCTCTTCCAACACAGTAATTTGAATATCCTTCACCTTGACGCCAAAGACCTTCAGAGCGGCATTGCACTTTCCTTCCTCTTGCCCGGAAATGACCAGAGGTTCGCTTAGGGAATAGCTTTTCTTATCCTTAAGGGAATCGCCCTGCACAGTTACCGCAGATACGCTCTGTTCTCCCTCTTCCAGCTCCAGCTCAAAAGGGAACCCTACCTGCAAAGTTTGAGAGTTCCCGTCCATGAGAAAAATTTCGCTTGGAACATCTGAAATGGCTATCATCAGGC
>USII01000072.1 GCA_900554725.1 uncultured Eubacteriales bacterium | reverse complement strand
GCCAAAAACAGCGCTGCCGACGACCACTTTCTCCTCTGTTTTTCCTTCATTTTTCCTCTCCTTCTAAAACTTTTGGGCTCTACATGGCGATATATTCGATTATATGGGGCATTTTGAAAACTGTCAATCCCGCCTGCGGCGCACAGAGAGCCCGGATTTCATTCCCAAAGGAAAAATATATTGACAGTTTTTTTCCCATACGCTATACTTTTTTCATAGACAGCAAAGGCGCTGCAGAGATATTCTGTTGCGCCTTTTTTAATAAAAATTTTTGATCACACAGGGAGGATATGGTATGGCAGAGATTTCCGAAATTTTTGGAAGTATGGTCTTTGGAGATTCGGCAATGCGCGAAAAGCTGCCCAAGGATATCTACCGGGCTCTTAAAAAGACGATACGCAACGGCAAGTCTTTGGATCCTGAAATCGCCGGGGCTGTGGCCAACGCGATGAAATCCTGGGCTATTGAAAAGGGCGCAACGCACTATACACATTGGTTCCAGCCCATGACCGGCATTACTGCAGAAAAGCACGATTCCTTTATTACCCCAACATCGGACGGCGGCATCATTTTGGAATTTTCCGGAAAAGAGCTGGTAAAGGGCGAACCGGATGCCTCCAGCTTTCCCTCCGGCGGGCTGCGGGCGACATTTGAAGCGCGGGGCTACACCGCTTGGGACCCAACATCCTATGCCTTTATCAAAGATGGCGTTCTATGTATCCCAACGGCTTTCTGTTCCTACAATGGCCAGGCTCTCGATAAGAAAACGCCTTTGCTGCGCTCAATGGAAGCGCTCAACAAGCAGGCCCTGCGCATCCTGCGGCTGTTTGGCAATCAGGAAGTCACCAATGTCATCTCCACCGTCGGCCCGGAGCAGGAGTACTTTTTAATCGATACCGAGCTTTTCAACAAGAGAAAAGATCTCTTCTTTACGGGGCGCACGCTTTTTGGCGCCAAGCCCCCAAAGGGCCAGGAGCTCTCGGATCACTATTTTGGCAGCATCAAGACAAGAGTTGCCGAATTTATGCGGGATCTGGATGTTGAGCTTTGGAAGATTGGCATTTTGGCCAAAACGGAGCATAACGAAGTTGCGCCTTCGCAGCATGAGCTCGCCCCCATCTTCACCACCACCAATATCGCCACCGATCATAATCAGTTGACCATGGAAATCATGAAAAAAGTGGCCAAACGGCATGGGCTCACCTGCCTGCTGCACGAGAAGCCCTTCGCCGGCGTCAACGGCTCGGGCAAGCATAACAACTGGTCTCTCTGCACGGATGATGGCGAGAACCTTTTGGAGCCGGGCAGCTCGCCCGAAGAAAATGCTCAGTTCCTGCTGTTCCTCTGCTCCGTCATCAAAGCAGTAGATGAGCACCAGGATCTTTTGCGGATTTCCGTCGCCAGCGCGGGCAACGATCACCGCCTGGGCGGGCACGAAGCGCCTCCTGCCATTATGTCCATGTTTTTAGGCGATGAGCTGACCGCCATTCTAGATGCCATTATGAAGGGAGTCCCCTACGATAAGAGCGATGCCGGGCAGATAGCTGTTGGCGTACATGTTTTGCCTCGCCTTCCCCGGGATAATACCGATCGCAACAGAACTTCCCCCTTCGCCTTTACGGGCAACAAGTTTGAATTCCGGATGCTGGGCTCCAGCGATTCCATCGCCTGCACCAACTACATCCTCAATACCATCGTCGCAGATTCCCTGATGGAATTTGCAGATCAGCTGGAGCAGGCCAAAGATTTTAACAAGGAGCTCCAGGCGCTGGTCAAAAATACTCTGAACGCCCATAAGCGCATCATCTTTAACGGAGATGGCTATACGGAAGAGTGGGCGCAGGAGGCGGAGCGCAGAGGCCTTTTGAACCTGAAGACAACGGTAGATGCCCTGCCCTACTATATCCGCCCGGAAAACATCGCCCTGTTCGAACGCCATGGCATTTTCCATGCTCCCGAAATCTATTCGCGCTATGAAATCCTCATGGAGAACTACTGCAAGGTGCTCAACATCGAAGGCCTCACCATGCTGGATATGGCCAAGAAAGATATCTTCCCCGCGGTAAGCGCATATAGCGGCGCCCTCTCCAAAAATGCCCTTGCCAAAAAAGAGCTTTCCAGCAGCATCTCCTGTGAGAGCGAAATTGCGCTCATCGAAAAGCTTTCCAAGCTTTCCTCCTGCCTGATGAAATCGGCGGATGAGCTGGAAAATGCCCTGATGTGCGCTGCGGAATGCGGGGATATTCGGGCAACGGCCGAATACTACCGGGATCAGGTCATTCCAAGGATGCAGGAACTGCGCGCTGTGGGAGATCAAATTGAAGTCAATTTGGGCGAGGAATACCTCCCCTATCCTACCTACGGTCAGCTTCTCTTCTCAGTATCTTAAGGGAATGCAAAATAAAAAGGAAGCGAATTTGATTTCGCTTCCTTTTTATTTTGCTCCAGATATTTTTCCAGAAAAGCCCTGTCGTTTCCCCGTTGTTCTATAAATTATAGGCACCTGCACGGCAAAGTTTCTTTCGCGCTCTTCCTGTTTTTCCTTTTCCTATCCCGGTTTTCGTGCTATACTGATATAAACTGGAGCTTGGGAGGAAAAAACATGTCGGAATACATTGTGCAGGTCATCGGCAAGCAGAAAAATATTGCACTGATCGCTCACGACAATAAAAAAGCAGAGCTCATCGAATGGTGCAGGGAGCACAAGCAAACCCTCAATCGGCATTTTCTTTATGGCACGGGAACTACGGCGCGAATGATAAACATGCAAACCGGCCTGCCCGTGCGCGGCTACAACAGCGGCCCTCTTGGAGGCGATATGCAGATCGGCGCGCAGATTGTAGAGGGTAAAATCGATTTTGTCATCTTCTTTTCAGATCCGCTTACTGCCCAGCCGCACGATCCCGATGTGAAAGCCCTGCTGCGCATTGCCCAGGTATACGATATTCCCATCGCCAACAACAAGGCGACCGCAGATTTTCTGCTGACCTCCCGCTATATGGAGGAGGAATACGAGCACGAGATCATCAACTTTCAGCAAAATATCAAGATGCGCGCAGAAACGCTTTAGCTTTGAGGCGCACGATACAGCAGGCAAAATATGCCTGCTGTTTGTTTATTTCCACGCTCTCCTTTCCCACTCTCCCCATAGTCTTGCTCTCTGTTTCCGCGCTTTCACACTCTCAGGCAAGCGCCGTGGCGTTGTCGCCTTTAAGAGAAAAACATAATAGGCTAGATGCGTTTTTTCTCATAGTGCGCTCTACACAGATCATTTTCTTTTTCTCTGGGCACTTTTTATGGCCTCCTCTTCCTTGCGGTTTGCCGCGCGCTTGATGCAAAGATAAGCAAAAACCCCCAGCACCAGCATGGCCAGCATGGCATATTTGTATTTTTCATAGTATTCGCCCACCAGAGCCCAGTTTTCCCCAAGCAGATACCCTGCCCAAACAAGCAGCGCATTCCATACCGCGATGCCCGCCGCCGATGCCGCTATAAATGTGCCCAGGTTTTGCTTTGCCAGCCCGGCAACAAAGGAAATATATGTTCTGCACAGAGGAACCATCCGGCAAAGCCCAGCCGAAAGCGCAGCATATCGCTCAAATTTTAAGCGCGCAGCCTCCACTCCACCTGCAAATTTTGGGAAGCGGTTCCCCAGCTTTTGCAGTGCCTTCTCTCCGCCCCACCGGGCCAGGCCATAATCCAGCAAACTGCCCGCCAGCCCCGCCCCGATACACACAAGGTAGACTGTAAAAAAGGGGATTCCTCCCTGCGCGGCCACCGCTCCGGAGAGTGGCAAAACAATTTCGCTGGGTACGGGGAAACAGGCATATTCCAAAAATACGGCCAGAAAAATTGCCGCCAGGCCATACCGGGCAATCATCTCAACGATAGCATTATCCAATAAAGAAGATCCCTTTCGCGTTTTTTGCTATTATCCATATTCCCCTTTTTTGGGTTTTAGACGCAAAGAAAAAGGGATGTGCCACTGTATTACATCCCTTTTTTCTTTTAACAGCCGGTAATAAGCCCATTTTAGAGCAGCATAATCTGCTGCTTTTAGAAACCGAAAACTGCCGGCAATATCATATCAGTAATACTACCAGTTTCGCGGCTAATTTAAAATATCATCTATCAGCTTTTCCGGAATTTGATCGATGGGAAGAAAGGGGCTGGGCGGGCATTCGTGCGCGCCGATGCTGCGCGCATAAAGCCGCACATCATGCCATTTTCCCCCTTTAAAGCCCGTTTTGGGATAGCACCCGCAGTAAACAAAGCCCATCTTTTCGTGCAATGCTTCGCTTCTTTCGTTTGGGTGCGTAATCAGGGCATAGAGGTTTTGCACTTTCTGAAGCTTTAAAATCTCCATCAACGCATGATAGAGCCGCCTGCCCATTCCTCTGCCCCGGATAGAGGAATCCAGATAGATGGAAAGCTCCGCATTCCAGCCATACGCAGCCCGCTCCTGTGCTTTATGCGCATAGGCATAGCCCCAAATTTTCTCCTCTTCCAAAACCAGATAGGGATATCTTGAACTAATATCCCTGATCCTTTCTTCAAATTCCTCAAGTTCGGGCAGCTCATATTCAAAGGTGATGCTAGTTTGTTCCACATAAGGTTTGTAGATTTCCAGCAGGCGCGCCGCATCCGAGGGCAATACTTTTCGGATTTTCATTGGTTTTTCCCTCTTCCCGTCACCGGAATTCTATCTACCACCACTTCTCCGCGAGCCAGGTACAGGTAGTCATAGAGGTTTACAGTCGTGCAGCAATGCCCTGGATAAAAGGCCACCTGCTCTCCAATCTGCAATTTGGAATTTTCCTGGAAAATTGCGCAGTGCTCTTCGTGGAGCTTGATCTGCAAAGAGGGGTTTTTCACCGGGTAGGGGGGCGTTTGATCGACGCCAAAGCTTTTAATCCCTGCATCTACCACGACTGTCTTCGGGTTCTTGCTTATGACGGCAGACAGTACAAACAGCGCATTCTGAAAAGGCAGGCCAAAGCGCCCATAGGAGGTATCTGAAAACAGATAACTGCCCGCCTGTATTTCCGTATATATGCCATGCGCCGCCTTCATCTCTACCGTGCCCGTGCTGCCGCCGCTGATCTGCTGCACCTGGATGCCCCGCTCCTCCAGATACGCCTTCAGCTCCCTCAGAGTGCGCTCTACCTGCTCCACACCTGGCACGCGGATTTGCAGATCTTTATGGGAAAGCTGCCCGGCATATGCCTGGATTCCATCAAATGTGAGATTTTTGCAGGCCATAATGTGCTTGGCTATCCTGTAAAAATCCTCAAAGGAATAGACGCCGCAGCGGTTCATTCCCACATCGTATTCTACATAGCAGTGCACTGTGCTGCCCATCATCTGCGCTGCTTGCGATATGGCATCCACATTTTCTTCACAATCGACGCAAACCGTCAGCCGGCACTTTTTTGCCAGCGCCGCCAACCTGAGCACCTTGGAAGGCTGTACCACCTGATTTGCGATAAGCACATCTTCAATTCCCGCCTCGATGAGCCCCTCCGCTTCAGAAAGCTTGGCACAGGTAATCCCTTTGGCTCCGGCGGCGATCTGCATTTTTGCGATTTCCACGCATTTATGCGATTTATAGTGCGGCCGCAGCTTTGCCTTGGAACTGCTCATAATCTGCCCCATGCGCGCTATGTTTTGCTCTAAAGCATCCAGATCTACAACCAGCGCAGGCGTTTCCAACTCTTTTAGTTTCATATTTCTCTTTCCCGCTTTCTAATTTTATTTTCCGCTTGACGGTTTTTTATCTTTTGCTCTCTATCGTGAAGGCGCGAAATGCTATCTTGGGCCGCGCCGCGAATTCCTCTGCTGTAAGGCTGTAATAGCAGACCACATGTTTTTTCCCGATCAGGGGAAACGCCTCCATTC
>USII01000071.1 GCA_900554725.1 uncultured Eubacteriales bacterium | reverse complement strand
TTGCATATGCTCTTGCAGTTTCTTCACGATACATTTTTTCACCTCATTTGTATTGGCATTGCCATAGCGGCGGAAAGCAGGCCTCTCCATTGCATGTGGCTATTTCATAGTATACCCAATTTCTCCTGTATTTTCCATGTTTTCCACAGTTTGTTGACTTTTCTACCAGCATAAGCTAACATAAGAAACAAAAGCCCCCGCGAAAGAGGAATCGTTATGCTAGTTTTGATTGACAATGCGAATATTTATGAAATTGAGCGGCTCTATTCCCTCTATCCCTATGATGGGGTGACGACAAACCCATCCATTTTGATGAACGAGCATAAAAACCCAATCAAGGTGCTCAAAAGCATTCGGGAATTTCTGCCCAGGGAGAGCCAGTTGCATGCGCAGGTGATCTCGGATACCACGGAAAAAATGATAGAGGAAGCCCACTTTATGCTGAGAGAAATCGATGAGCAGCTCTATATTAAAGTGCCGGTAACGGCACAGGGAATGCGGGCCATTCATCTGCTTAAAAAAGAGGGTGTTCATGTCACGGCGACGGCCATCTATACGGCCATGCAGGCTTTTATGGCGGCCAAGGCCGGCGCGCGCTATACAGCGCCCTATGTCAACCGGCTGGATAATATGGGCGCGGATGGCGTGCAGGTGGCCATGGATATCCACGATATGTTCCGCGTGCATCATCTGGAGGCGGATGTCCTTGCGGCAAGCTTCAAGAACTCCCAGCAGATTTTAAATCTCTGCAAACACGGCATTGGCGCAGTCACAGCGTCGCCGGATGTGCTGGAAGCCCTCATTCATCACGATGCAACTTTTACTGCAGAGGAGAATTTTTCGCAGGATTTCGTATCCTTAGTGAGCGAAGTGGAAGGGCTGAACCTGAAGGGCAAAAAGTAACAGGAAGCTGGCAAAGGCGCAGAAGGTGTGGGCCAAAGCAGCGTTTAAGGAAAGAAATTAAAAAGGCTCCGGGCATGCCCGGAGCCTTTTTTGGCAGAGCGTAAGCGCAAGAAAAGCTGCTCCGGGGCAGCTTTTTAATTTTTTGCAGGGGAGTTTTGGGAATTTCCTTCCTTTGGCAGATGCCGGATGAGGAAGGATTGGAAGATGGGCTTTTTACGCTTAAGCGGCGCATAGAGGGCCAGCGCGCCAAGGCCTGCGCCGGCGAAATCCACCATGAGATCTTTCATAGTATCCATAAGAGCCGCGCGGCCGACGAGGTTTGTTCCATCTTCCAGAGCGAATTTCTGCATGTTCATGCCAAGAAGGCCATCGGCCGTAAATTCATAAAACTCCCAGATGACGCCTATTGTAAGGCCCAGCATGAAGGCGCACAGCACGGAAAAGCCCGCAGGAAGGCGCTCAATTCCGCCAGAGCCGCAGCAGGCATTGACGATGGAAAAACCCACGATGGAGAGGGCGGCGCCACTTGTGATATGCAAAATATCATCCCAGTGCGGGACAACATAGTAGAACCGGAAAACTTCTCCAAGAAAGGCGGCACCAAAGAGGAACAGATAGTAGTACATGAGCAGGCCGGGCGGCAGCTCCAGGCGAAATACCCTGCGCAGCAGGCTGGGAAGCAGGCAGAGAATCAGCGCGCCGCCGCACTGCACAGTCATAAGCGTAAAGTTGGATTTTGTCTTGTGGGAATTTTCTGCGCCCCAGCCATCCTCAGGCGTGTAAAGCAATGTTGCGCAGGTATAGATGATTGCCCCAATAAGGCAAAGGCAAACCAGTGCGAGGACGATTTTTTCCCAGGTTCTGCCGGATTTCAAGTTGCTTTTTGGCATTTTTCTACTCCTTGCAATTCTTAATTAGCATAACCAAACCGGCCGCAAAATATGGGCAGCAGGCCGGCTTTTTAGGCCAGTGCGCACAGCACGGCGAATACCAGGATTGTGATGATGACATAAAGGCTCATCTGTGTGTTCATATAGGCTTGCTGAAGGTCGTCTTTGGCATAGACAGAGGTGCTGAAGGGAGCGGGCAGCGCGGCGACAAAAATGACCGCAAAGCGCACCACCTCATCGCGAATGTGGAAAAGCTCCAGCGCCAGCAGGGCCAGAAGACATACGGGAATCGAGATGGCAAACCGCATGGCGCAGGTCTTGAGCACAGAGGGCAGCAGCCGGCGGCTGAGCTGGAACCCGTAGCCCACGACGATAAGGATCAGCGGCGTGATGGATTTTGTCAGCATGGAGATGATGGAATCCAGCACCGGGCCAATGGCAGAGCCGAAAACCAGGCGGGAAATTCCCGTGAGATTGCAGAAGATTCCGGCGATGCAGGCCAAAAGTGCAGGGCTGGAAAAGATGTTTTTGAGCGTTTGTTTTGGGCTCTCGCCTTTGCCGCCATTGAGCATGGGGATATAGATACAGAAGAAAAAGAAACAGGCGCCAATATCCATGCTGGCCAGATATCCAAGGCCGGTATCCCCAAACAGCAGCGGAAACAGAGCGATGCCCAGCATGCCGATTTCATAGGCACTGCATAGATAGGGATGGTAGGAAAACTCCCGGCAAATTCCCCTGGTAGCATGCCCGAGCAAAAGGGAAAGGCAGCACATGCAAAAGCAGGTGACGCCCAGCACAGCGACTGTGCCGGAGAGCTCTATCTTCGCCAGGGAATTAAAAAGGGTAAAGGGCATGAGATAGCGGCTGATCAGCCGCTTTAGGCCATCAATTGCCCGGGCATCGAATATGCCGCGCGCGCGGCACACGACGCCAAGGCCAATGAGAACGATTACAGGGAGCGTAAGCTCGCAAACGGTAAGAAACAGATCCATAAAGAGTCCTCCCAAAGATGAACAAGTATTTTTATATAGATGAAGGGCTCTCGGGCAGCCGGTGCATGATATCACAGGCGACCCATCGATCCAAAACTTTTTCTCCGTGTTCTTTTGTCGTCACATGAAAAAAGCCTGCTTTTTGGTAGCATCGGATAGCCCGGGGATTATCGATGCGAGGATCGATGCAAAGGGCATCGGCATCCCGTTTTGAAAAAAGAAAGTGGCATGTCATCTCAAGGCAGCGCGTGCCCACGCCTTGCCCCAGCTTTTGGGGAACCCCCAAAAAGAGATCGATGCCAAAAGGATGCCGATAGGGGCAGAGCCGCAGCTCGACCTTTTCATCTGGATCTGTAATCTCGTAAAACTGCAAATAGCCGATGGGCTCCAGATTTTGCAAAATCAGGCAGGAACATACATCGCCGATCTTCACATGTTTTTGGATGCTGCGCACTTCCCGCTCGCCATCTCCGCCGTAGTAGCGGGAGATCTCCTCCTGGGAAAGCCAATGGCGCAGCAGGGCATATTCCTCTTGCCGATCTTTTAGAGGACGCAGGGCCAAATCGCCTTGTTCACACAGTAAATTCATATGAGAAAACCTCGAAATTACACTTCTGTCTGCCCATAAAAGCGGCGCTAAGCCAGGGAATAGATGACGGTGAGGTTTTGGTGCAGCTGCAAAATGGAGGCGGGAACCTGGGGCGTCACCGGCCCATATAGAGCTTTTTTGAGAATTTCCACTTTTTCGCTGCCCTGGGCAATGAGCAGAATGCGTCTCGCTTGCATGATAGCCCCCATGCCCATGGTGAGGGCAGTGCGGGGCTGCTCGTCCGCCTTTTGGAAAAAGCGCGAATTGGCTTTGAGCGTGGCGGGAGAGAGGGAAACTTCGTGCGTAGGCAGAGTAAAGCAATCGGCGGGCTCGTTAAAGCCGATATGCCCATTATGGCCGATTCCAAGAAGCTGCAGATCGATGCCGCCAAGGCGAGAGATGAGGGCATCATAGGCCGCGCATTCTGAAGCGGCGTCTGCACAGTCCCCCGCGGGAAGATGGGCATTGCCCGGCTGAATATTGATATGGGAGAACAGATTTGTTTCCATGAAGTAGCGGTAGCTTTTGGGATGATCGCCGCTAAGGCCGCGGTATTCATCCAGATTTACCGTGCGCACCTGGGAAAAATCCAGCTCACCCTTCTGGCAAGCGTTTGCCAGATTTTGATATGTGCCGATGGGCGTGGATCCGGTGGCAAGGCCGAGCACGCAATCTTCCTTAAGCGTTATCTGCGCACAGAGAATGGCGGCTGCCTTGCGGCTTAACTGAGCATAATCTTTTGCCTGTATGACTTTCATAAAACGCTCCTTATTTTCGATGTTCTTATCATATCATGAAACAAAGGAGGGGGCAATCGCGGGAAAAGGACAGAAAAAGCGGAGCCGGAACCCGGCTCCGCTTTGAAAGCGCGAAAAACCGCCGATAGAGCGCGGCACTTATTCTGCCATCGCCTCAAAAAGCTCAACCTGCGCTTCGTAGCCCTTCTTATAGAGCGCAAGAAGCTTCTGATACTTGGCGTGATTTTCCATATTGGGAAGGTTGCGGGCGCTGATGGCGTGGAATTTGCGGACAGCGCTGTAATCCTCGTAGATGCCGATGGCAATGCCGCCCATGATGGCAGCGCCCACCGTAGCAACTTCATCCATATATTTGAGCGTCACCAATTCAACGCCCATGATATCCGCGAAAATCTGGCGGACAACATCGCTCTTGGCAAGGCCGCCCACCATGGTGAGTTTTTTGAAATCGTAGTGCTGGCGAATATCCTCCAAAATGAGGGCGATGTTAAAGCCGATGCCCTCTACCACTGCCCGCAGCAGGTCTGCCCGGGTGTTGGCAAGGGTAATGCCAAGAAAAGAGCCCTTCGCCTTGGGGTTATAGAAGGGGGAACGCTCGCCTTTGAGAAGCGGCAGGAAGAGCACGCCGTTTGCACCCAGCGGGGCAGAGGCAACTTCTTCGTTGATGTAGTCGTAGGCGCTCTTGCCGTTTTCTTCTGCCATTTTCTGCTCGATTTTGCAGATCTCGTTTTTTACCCAGCTATAAGCCGAGCCCGAGGCCATCGTCATGCCGCCCATCATGCTGGCGCCTTTGGGCAGATAGCTGGAATGATAGCCAGCGCCCGCCTTTGCTGGGATGACAGCGCTGATGCCAGCGGAAGAGCCGCCTGTCAGGCAGGCATCGCCGATGCTGATATTGCCTGCGCCGATGGAGGAGCAGGTGGCATCGCCCGTGCCGATGACCAGCTTTGTGCCCGGGAAGAGGCCGCATTCCTGGGAAAGGGAGTCTTCGGGAACCTCTCCGACGACATCCGTGCAGGCATGAAGAGTGGGCATCATCTCTTCCGTAATGCCGGCAGCCTCGAGGGAATCCTTGCTCCAGATGCGGTTTGCCAGATCCAGCGTACCCATGCTGTTGGCCATGGAATATTCGCAGACGAAATTGCCCGTCAGCCGAAGGATGATATAGTCGCTCGGAGTGGCGAGCATTTTATAGGTTTTGGAAAATGCTTCGGGGCGGTTGCGCTTGAGCCAGAGAAGCTTTGGAAGGCTTTGTTCTGTGCGCATAATGCCTTCGCCGCCGTATGTCAGATACTGGACAGGGATAAGCTTTGTCAGCTCGTTGGCCTCTTTTTCCGCGCGCATATCCTGCCAGATGATGGCGGGGTATGTGGGCTTCCCTTCTTTATCGACGGGAATGCAGTTTGGGAATGTACCATCGAAAGCGACGCACAGGACATTCTTGATATCGATTCCTTCCAGCAGCGTTTTTGTGCTGTTGCAAAATGCTTGCCACCAATCTTCCGGATCCTGCTCGGCCCAGGTGGAATGGGAGTGATTTGTGGGATAGGCGGTAGTCACCGTGCGGATAAATTCCCCTTCTGTGTTAAAAAGCGATGCCTTATCGGCGCTGGTTCCAAAATCGTGCGCCAAGATGTACTGTTCCATGCTGTTACCCCCTATATGGTTTTTAATCAGACCATATAAACATTCTCTTTTTATCGGCATTTCCCTTTTTTCTCCGCACATTTCATAAAAAAACTTTTTTTCTCATAGGATGTACAAACGCCGTAAAAGGGGACGAGGACATGAA
>USII01000070.1 GCA_900554725.1 uncultured Eubacteriales bacterium | reverse complement strand
GAGGAAGCACCCGTATTTTGGTGCCGCAGGCCGCTTTTAATTCATCCAGGCGGTTTTGTCTCCTTGCGATCACCCATATTTCATCCAGCGCTTTCTGAGCGGCCAGTTGCTTTACGAATTCTCTCCCCATACCCGAGGATGCTCCTGTAATCACAGCAATTTTCATACAATTTTCTTCCTTTTCTTCCTTGGCGCATGCTTTTATCATATTTTTTATTATATCTTTTTTGCTCTTAAAAGTAAAACGGCCCAAGCGGGCAAAAAAATAGAGCTGCAAAACATGCAGCTCCATTTTAGGCTCAAGATCAGCGCGCCAGATTACCCGGGTTTATGACCACCTTATTCGCACTGCGCACAGCGTAGGCATAGCTCGGCTCCTGCCCATCCTGTTCCAGCGGATTATCCACCAGCGTATATTCATACTGCTCGATGGGGGAATCATCTTCTCCATACAGGTTGAGCGTTGCCCGATAAAGCCCTTCGGTCACCTTCTCCGTAGTGTATATCTTTCCATAAACCGGGCCCTTATCCGAGGCTTTTAGCAAATACGCCTGTTCCTGCTCTTGATAGGAGATCGTCCGCAAAGAATCCGGAATTTCCGGCAATTCTCCCATGTTTTCAAAGCAGGCCGCAGCATACCGTTCCATCAGCCCTACACTGACAGTCAATGTGCCATCTTCGCCCAGAACTGCATCCCGCCCCTGTGCACCATTGTTATAGGCGATATAATAGAGCATGCCCCAAACCCCCTGGGCACTACTTTGATCATAGGCCTCGCCTCCCTCCATGCACAAGGCGATCCCTTCAAGAATCGGGAGCATATGCTCCATTTCCTCTTCCTGCGGCGCTTGGGAGACGCTCGGCGTTGCAGCCGAGGGCTGGCTCTCCTGTCCGCCAGAAACCGAGCACCCTGCCATCAGCAAAACCGCTAACAGCAAAGAAATGATCCACGGGCTTTTATGCCCCTTAACAATCTGTTTCAATTTATTCTCCTCTCGCTATTCGCGCCGCAGCGCTTCAATGGGATTCAGGTTTGCCGCCTTCACTGCCGGCACGATGCCAAAAATCAATCCGATCACAACGGAAAAAGCGACCGCCGCCAGCGCCGTAGATACGCTTATGACGATGGGGACTCCCGATATTTTTGAAATCGATACTGCAAGGATGATCCCGGTGATAACCCCGAGCAAACCGCCCAGGAAAGTCAATACAGCAGCTTCCGTTAGGAACTGGCCGGATATGATGCTTTTTCTCGCTCCCAGCGCTTTTTTCAGGCCGATTTCCTTTGTGCGCTCTGTGACGGAAACCAGCATGATATTCATAACGCCAATACCGCCTACCAAAAGCGAAATACTGGCAATCCAGATCAGCTGCTGGTTCGTACTTTTGGAAAGATCCTGCAGCTCTTTTGCCTGCTCCAGCAAGTTCTCCCCTCGATAAAGGGTAGTACTATTCTCCCCTAAAGAAAGATAACTATTCAAAATCTCCGAAGACTTCTGCCCCGCAGAACTCATGGCTTCTGTACTGGTAGCGCGAACCACGATAGACTGCGGCTCATCGTACCGATAAATGATCGGCCAGGTTTCCATGGGAATGAAAACTTTTCCGTTTCCTCGGTTCATATAGTTATAGTAATCGTCTATGCTGTTGATCACCGGCTGAAAATCGCTCTGCTGTGCCACAACGCCAACGACAACATATGGCTCTGAACGAATTTCCACCGTTGCCCCAAGGGGGTTTTCCCCGGAAAACAGCATATCCGCCGCATCCTTATCCAACAGCGCCACTTTTGTTTTGCCCTGGAAATCCTCTGCAGAAAATCCCCTGCCCTGCTGCACCTGATAGCCATATACACTCAGATAGCTTGGATCAATCCCATATAAAAAACCATTGGAAAGGCCTATCTGCCCGTAAAAAATACCGGAATAGATGTTGCGCTTATAGAATTTGGCAGCTGCTTCCACCTCGGGCAAGCTCAAAATCTCCTCCATGGCCTGTTCCGAAATAGCGGGTATCCCTTGGGGGATATTGCCATAATCCATATCGAGCAGGTAGTCATCCTGATAGAGCTGAATTTCCACAGCATTATTTCCCGCCCCGATGAGGTTTTGCTTAATCTGCTCATTGGTGCCCATGATGGTAGAGGAAATCGCAATGATAGATGCGATGCCGATGATGATGCCCAGCATGGTCAGGCAGGAGCGCAGTTTATGCGTCCATATTCCGGAAAATGCAAGGCGAATATTTTCTAACATCTGCTTCCTCCTTAAGAAATCGAGACGCCCAGCGGAGCAACGCCGTTATCCTGCATGTCTTCCGGCATTTTCACCTTTGTCCCGTCCTTTGCAAGCTTTCCATACGGAAAAGCGATATAATCCTCTACTCCAAGGCCTTCTTTTATCTCGATGTACCACCCTTGCAGCGTTTTGCCCGTTTGGACAACCTTCCTCTTTAATTTTCCTTCCTCTGCAATAAACATATAGCTCTCGCCATCCTCTTCGCGCACATACATCTTATCGATATAGATGCTTCCGCCCTGTTCAGGCGGCGCAGCATTCCCATAGGATACTTCCACATAGTCCCCTACATTTAACGCGGCATCTTCATTAATATGGACGGTAAAGGTATAGGCGGATTCGTTGGGGTTTTCCGAAAAACCGGAGGTCTGCGCCGGAACATCCGAAATTTCCACGATACTCCCCTCATAGCTCATTCCATCCATATAGTTCATCACATAGGCAGGGTCGCCCACCTGGATATCCTCCAGGCTCATCTCTCCAATCATTCCCTGGACATAATAGCCATCGCCGCCCATCACCAGGATAAGAGGTTCTCCCTCCTGAAGAGCGCTCTGATCCGCCGCCACTTTCACTTTGCCCTGTACAACGCTGCGAACGATCCCCTCTTCAGCCAGCTGTGCTTCCGCTTTTTTCAGCTCCAGTTCTGCCCGTTTTTTCTCCAGGCGTTTATCGCGGATTTCCTCTTCCTTTTCAGTTTCCATCTGGTTCAGCTCTTCCTCTGTATAGCCCGGCACTGGAGGGATGGGAGGTTCGGGCTCCAAGCTGGGTTCGGGCTCCTGAGAGGCGCTGGGTTCCGGTTCCTCAGATGGGCTGGGTTCCGGTTCCTCGGATGGGCTGGGCTCAGGTTCCTCTGTAGGGCTGGGCTCGGGTTCCTGGATCGGAAGATCCAGCACAAAAGAAAAATCTCCCTTGGGATCAAAACTCATAATATATGCATAAAGCAGTTCCCCAAGAACAGTATCTCCCTCGCGATATTCCACCCGCGCATATATGGTATTCCCAGAAAGCACTGCCAAATCCAGCATCTTTTGCACAAAGCTTTGGCGGATCTTAGTGCCGCTTGCACAGAGAAACAGGTAGGGGTCCTGCTCTGTTCCAGCCGGTGGAGTTTCGTTATAGTAGACCGCTGTATCATCCAATTCCCCTTTGTTCAACACAGATCCCGGCTCTACCGCTAGCCGCAGAACGGTCTGTCCAGCCTCCGGCACTGCGGCAATTTTGGCATCACCCGGATTAAGAGCCTGAATCTCCGCAAGCTCCTCGCTTAACTGCGTCAGTTCCAGTTCCAGGCGCTGTACCTCCAGCTCTTTCAGCTTTTTTTGCAAATCCAGCGCTGTCACATCATATTCCACCAGGGGATCTCCAATGTTTACCTCATCCCCTTCCTGGACATGCATCTTTACTATAATATCCGACGCGCTATATGGGATAGATTGCGCCATATGAGATTGCACAACGCCGCTTGTCGTCGCAGATCCTCCGATCCAAGTGTTCATAACCTGAACAACCGGTACAACCTCCACCTGCTCTCCCCCTGCCGCGAGCCCAATGGCGAGGGCAATTCCGGCAATCAGCACCGTCGCAGCCAGCGCGCTTATAGTGATAATGGCTTTTTTGCTCCATCTTTTCTTCATTTGCACGCCTCTTCCTCCTGATACAGCTCTCCATCCCTGATATAAAGAATTTTCTGTGCATGCTCTGCAATAGACTTCTCATGCGTAATCATCACAATTGTGGATCCTTCTTTATGCAGATTTGAAAATATCTCCATCACCTGCTCGCCCGATTTGGAATCCAGCGCACCAGTGGGCTCATCGGCTAGCAGCAATTTTGGGTTTCCGGCAACAGCGCGGGCAATTGCCACTCTTTGGCATTGTCCGCCTGAAAGCTGGCTGGGTTTAAAATCCATGCGATCCCCCAGCCCTACCCGTTCCAGCGCGGCCTGTGCCATTGCTCTTCTTTCCTTTTTGGAATATCCTCCATAAAGCAGAGGCAGTTCTACATTTTCTACAGCGCTTTGGCGCGGCAACAGGTGAAATGTCTGAAAAACAAACCCAATATACCGATTGCGGATTTCCGCCATCCTTCGATCATCCAGCTGCGAAATATCCTGCTCTTCCAGATAGTAGCTCCCTTTTGTCGCCACATCCAGGCATCCGAGAATGTTCATAAGCGTCGTCTTTCCCGAACCGGAAGGCCCCATAATGGCAAGATATTCGCCCTCATCTACTTCCATAGAGATATCTTTTAAAACGGGGACGGTAAACTTGCCCTGTATATAATCCTTAAATACATGCTCCAGCTTTACAACCATCGCCTATTCCTCCAAAGAAACGGCCTGCTGGCTTTCTTCCATCGCTCTTGGCTGAATCCCTATTTGCCCGCCATTGGGTGCTTCTGGCTGCAAGTCTCCCTCTGGCAGGGTATCCAAATCTCCCGTTTCCTCTTCCTGCCCATAATTTGGAGAATCTGTTGTATCCATGCCGGCCTTGATCCAATCTTCAGGGAAAGCGATGCGGTCCTCCAAAGAAAGCCCTTCTAGAATTTCATAGGAATCCGAATCCGCATCATACTGACCAACCTGCACCTTGCGTTTCTCAATTTTATCTCTTCCGTTGGCCGCAAAGATAAACATCTCTTCCTCTTCCTGCACCAGATAATAGCCCGGCAGCCACACTCCATCCTTTTGGGATTCCTGGCCTACATCCGGCTCGATATAGACATGCTGGCCCACCATCAGATTTTCCGAGGACTCCAGCTCGATATAGAATGGATATTTGGAGGATGAAACGGTATCATCCACAGCATTGCCATACATGGCCCCGCCGGTTCCCATCGCCGGGTTATCCAGGTCTATCAGGGAAATGCTGCCCTTCCAAACCGCATCCGCATCCGTGCGAGAGCGGATAATAACGGGCATTCCCTCATAGATGCCGGAGATAAGCTGTTCGTTTACCTGCCCTTTCACCCGAAAACTGCCGGTGGCCATAATCGTCATAAAGGAATTATCCTGGCTGCCATCCACACTGGGTTGCTCAGATCCACTGCGGTTGACGCGATGCACGACGCCATCCATCTCTGCCGTCACAACGGCATGCTCGATATCGTTTTGCGCTTTCACAATCTCGTTGTTTTTGGTTTTGATATCATATTCCGCCTGCATGATATTCACTTCCAGCGTCTGAATCTGGATCGTATATTGCAGCTGCTCATCCTTTGGCGCATTTGCCTTTTCCTCGTTAAGTGCCGCAATCTGGCGGTTCATCGTTGCAATGCTGTTTTTTGTATTTTCCAAATCCAGCTGAAGCTGCTCCAGATTGAGCTTCAGCGCGTCTACATCATAGGAAAACAGGGGATCTCCCATCTTCACCTCGTCCCCCTCCTGCACAAATACATCCAGCAGCGTCTTGGAGGAATCCAGCTCTAGCTTCAGCGTTTGTTGCGCCTCCACAATTCCTGCATATCGGTTTTGCGCGCCCAGCACCCCAATTCCCAAAATCTGAGAAACGCTCTGCACATATACCTTTTGTCCCGAAGCCCCAAGGCCACCAAACAGCCAGAAAAGCCCCGCCGCTGCCAATAAAACCGCAGCAGAAATTCCCGCAATGAGCGCCAGCTTCTTTTTATT
>USII01000069.1 GCA_900554725.1 uncultured Eubacteriales bacterium | reverse complement strand
CTTTTTCAGCTGTTCGACAATCGTTTTCGCAATGCTTAAATCCGGGTCTTTCTGAAGATTTGTATATATGCCAAAGCTGGGCATATCGCGTTCATCCTTCCTGTAGTATTGTCACAGCCTTTCAGGGCCACCTGCTTATGGCTGCACCCGCGAAGAGAGCAGCGCATGAGCACTTTGTACAACAGCTTTGGTGGGTATCTCCTGCTCTTCAGCGCCAAACAGATAGTGCGCTAAGTATTCGATGTTTCCATTGGGCCCTTTAATCGGGGAAAAAGAGAGGTGCTGCACCGCATAGCCATATTCTCGCGCGCCCTTTAATACCGTTTGGATCACTTCTTCATGCACACAGGCATCCCGCACAACGCCCCTTTTTCCCACTTTTTCTCTTCCGGCCTCAAACTGCGGCTTTATGAGCGTCACAACCTCTTTTACACCTATTCTGGCAAGCGCGGGAAAAATCAGGCGCAGAGAAATAAAGGAAACATCCACAGATGCAAAATCCGGCTGGAGAGGGATATCTTTCTCTGTAAGATAGCGCGCATTTGTGCGTTCCATCACGATCACTCGTTCATCGTTGCGCAACTTCCAATCCAGTTGACCGTACCCCACATCCACCGCATATACCATAGAAGCGCCATTTTGCAGCATACAATCTGTAAATCCCCCGGCAGATGCGCCGATATCCATGCAGATTTTATTTTCCAGCGACAGGGAAAATTCTGCCATCGCCTTTTCAAGCTTCAGTCCACCCCTGCTGACATAGGGGCAGGGTTCTGCCTTGAGGGTGATTTCCGTATTCAGCGGGAATGTTTCCCCCGCCTTATTTGCAGCTTTCCCATCGGCCAGCACCTGCCCAGACAGGATGAATGCTTTTGCCTTTTCCCTGCTTGGGGCAAGCCCTTTTTGTACCATGAGAAGATCAAGACGCTGCTTTTCCATACATCGTTTCCGCTTTCTTTTATCAAGATCCTGTATAAAAACCAAGGATTAGTTTATTATATTATATTTTTCCGCATATAGCAAGCAAGGATGCCTTTATAAAGTATTGCGTAGGCCTGTCGCAAAAGATATGCAGAAATAAAAAATGCGCCAAAAAGCAGAATATTCCCTGCCGCCGTTGCACTTCCGGCTTTTCCCGGGCATCCCAAAAAGCACAAAAAAGGAGCCCCATCAGCTCCTTTTTTGCCGCACTTTTCATCAGGCTACTGCTATGCGTTCTCCGCCGTTTTGGGTTTTCCAAGCTGCTCATTTAACACCTGAAAGATTTTCTCCTTCACTTCCTGCGCAATTTCCGGATTGTCCTCCAAATACTGCCGGGCATTATCCCGCCCCTGCCCGATGCGCATATCGTTATAGGAAAACCATGCGCCCGATTTCTGGATGATATTAAACTGCACGCCCAGGTTGAGCAGGCTGGCCGTATAGGAAATTCCCTTTCCATAGAGGATTTCGCATTCTGCCGTTTTAAAAGGAGGCGCTACCTTATTTTTCACGATTTTGATCTTCGTCTTGTTGCCCAGAATTTGATCGCCGTTTTTCAGCGCCTCTCCTTTGCGGACTTCCATGCGCACAGAGGAATAGAACTTGAGCGCCCGCCCGCCTGGTGTGACTTCCGGATTGCCGAACATGATGCCCACCTTCTCGCGCAGCTGATTTGTAAAGATGGCCACGGTATTGGATTTGGAGATAGCCGCCGTCAGCTTGCGCAGCGCCTGGCTCATCAGCCGCGCCTGCGCAGCCATATGCGAATCGCCCATTTCCCCGTCAATTTCAGCCTTGGGCACAAGAGCAGCAACCGAATCCAGCACCACAACATCGATGGCACCGCTGCGGACGAGTGTCTCCATAATTTCCAGCGCCTGCTCCCCAGTATCTGGCTGGGAGACATAGAGATTATCGATATCCACGCCCAGGTTCTTTGCATATACAGGATCCAGCGCATGCTCCACATCGATAAAAGCCGCCGCCCCTCCCAGCTTCTGCGCTTCTGCAACCACATGCAGGCAGACAGTCGTCTTGCCCGAAGATTCCGGGCCATATATCTCTATAATTCTGCCCCGGGGCAGACCATTGACTCCAAGGGCAATATCCAGCTCCAGGCAGCCTGTAGGAATCACCGAAATTTCCATATTGGACGCATGATCCCCAAGGCGCATAATCGCCCCTTTGCCAAACTGCTTTTCAATTTGCGCCAAAGCGCTATCTAAGGCTTTTTCCCTATCCATTTTCTTACCCCTTCAGTAAATTTTTATTCTGTACGATATATTCAATACACGACCAAATGGAAAGGACTACGCTGATATAGACCAGAATTTCTCCCATTGGGATATTCCAAACGGAAAAGATCGGGTTTTCCAGTAAAATCATCGGATAATGCATACCCATGCAGAAAGTTTCTGCCATTCCATCAGGAGCAGCAGGGCCGACATGGCAAGTATCTTATCCGCAATCGGATCCATAAACTTTCCGATATTGGAGACTACCTTATACTTTCTTGCAATCATGCCATCTGCCATATCCGAGAGCGCGGCCACAATGAAGATCGCAGCTGCATAGTAGTTCCAATGCTCTATATTTAGATAATAGCACAAAATGAAGAAAGGCACTAGAATAATTCTGCCGATGGTAATGGCATTGGGTATATTTTTGTACTTCATTTTGCAATTCCTCCAATGAGCTCATATTCGTTGGCATCTTCAATTGCGGCAGTATAGAAGCTCCCGCATTCCAGCGGCTGCTCTGAGCGCAGGATAATGCCCCCGTCAATTTCCGGGGCTTCCCCATAAGAGCGCGCCAGATAAACCTTCTCTTCGGGCAGATACTCCTCCACCAGCACCTCCAGCCTCTGGCCAATGCGCTTCTGGTTGGCACGCAGCGAAATTCCCTGCTGTAAAAGCATCAATTCACGAGCGCGCGCCTGCTTCACCTGCTCGGGAATTTGCCCGGGCAAGCGCGCGGCAGGCGTGCCATCCTCCCTTGAGTAGGCAAACACTCCAAGGCGATCGAACTGCAGCTCTTCCACTCCTCTTTTCAGGATTTCAAAATCCTCCTGCGTCTCCCCGGGGAACCCGGCGATCAGCGTCGTGCGTAAAATGAAATCCGGATATCTTTTGCGAATTCTCTCAACGGCTTCATAGGTTGAGCGGTGAGTATTTTTGCGGTTCATTCTCCTAAGCACCGGATCTGCCAGATGTTGGATGGGAATATCCAGATAGCGGGCAATATTGCCATATTTGGACATGGTATCCAGCAGTTCATCCGTAATGCCATCTGGATAACAGTATAACAGCCTCAACCATTTCAGGCCAGGCAGAGGCGCAAGAGCATCGATAAGCTGGCAGAGCATGCTTTTGCCAGCAAGATCGACACCATATTTGCTGGTGTCCTGCGCAACTAAAATCAGCTCGCGCACGCCTTTTTGTAGCAGCACCTCCGCTTCCTGAAGAATTTCCTCTATCGGACGGCTTTTCAGGCCGCCGCGGATATAGGGAATTGCACAGTATGCACAGCGGTTATTGCAGCCCTCTGCAATTTTTAAATATGCATAGTGGCTGGGAGTCGTCAGAACGCGGCTCTTATAATCGCCCTCTACCTTGGGCGCATCGTAGGATTCAAAATGCAGGCCCTGCAGCGCCTGCTCCACGGCCTGGGCGATTTTATCATAAGCTGTAACGCCCAAAAACGCATCCACTTCCGGCAACTGACGGGAAAGCTCCTTCTGATACCTCCCCGAAAGGCAGCCGCATACAATCAGGGCTTTCAGGTTCCCCGTTTTTTTAAACTCCGCCATTTCCAGAATCGTATCGATGGATTCCTGCTTCGCGCTTTGGATGAAACCGCATGTGTTGATAATGATAGCATCTGCCTGCGCAGGATCGGCTGTAAAAACATAATTCTTCTTTTTCAGCGCGCCCAGCATCAGCTCGCTATCTACGCGGTTTTTCGAGCATCCAAGCGATACCATACCAATTTTTATTTCCTTCAATGCTCTTCTCCCCCGCCAAACATTTTATAGTAATCTTCCCATGTGATAAGCACCTGCCGCGGTTTGCTGCCATCGGCCGGCGAAACCAGATGATTGACCTCCAGCTCATCCACCAGGCGGGCTGCCCGCGCGTAACCGACTTTCAGCCTGCGCTGCAGCATGGAAATGGAAATCTGCTCGTACTCCAGCGCAAGTTGAAGCGCCTTGGGAATTAGCTCATCTTCAAATCCATTCTCATTCTCCTGCTGTTCTTTGGCGCTCTGCGCAGATTCCACCTCTCTTACAAACTCTTCATCATAGTTGCTTTCCGCGCTCATCCCCCGAATGTATTCCAGCACGCGTTCGTTTTCCTGGTCTGTCACATAGCATCCTTGCAGGCGCATTGGCTTGCTCGCGCCGACAGGCATATAGAGCATATCCCCGTTATACAGCAATTTTTCTGCGCCGCCCATATCGATGATGGTGCGCGAATCGATGGCAGAAGAAACCGTAAGGGCGATTCTGGAGGGGATATTCGCCTTAATCAGCCCAGTAATGACATCCACTCTTGGCGATTGCGTCGCAATAATCAGGTGGATTCCGCTGGCGCGGCCGAGCTGCGCGATGCGGCAAATGGCATCCTCCACTTCATGGGCACTTGCCATCATAAGATCTGCCAATTCATCTACGATAATAACGCGCTTTTTCATGGGCCGCTGCCCATTCTGCTGGCAGTGAAGATTGTAGCGGTCAATATCCTTAACGCCCGCCTGGGCAAAGAGTTTATAGCGGTTCAGCATTTCCGTCACAGACTGGTTGAGTGCCTGCGCCGCTTTTTTCGGATCTGTAATCACCGGCCCGATGAGATAAGGAATGCCATTATACATTTCCATCTCCACGACTTTCGGGTCCACCATTACAAATTCCAACTCGCTTGGCGGAGTATGATACAGATAGCTCATGATAATGCCGTTGACGCAGACGCTCTTTCCAGCGCCTGTTGTTCCCGCAATGAGAAGATGCGGCATTTTTGCCAAATCTCCATAAATGTTTTTTCCGGAAATATCTTTTCCCACCGCAAAGGCCAGCTTGCTCTTGTGATTTTTAAACTCATCCGTATCCAGCATTTCACGGATGGTCACTGTGGATTTCTTATCGTTTGGCACCTCGATTCCAATGGCCGCTTTGCCTGGAATCGGCGCTTCGATGCGAATGCTGGAAGCCGCCATATTAAGGGCAATATCGTTGGAGAGGTTGACAATTTTGCTCACCTTTACCCCAGCGGCCGGCTGAAGCTCATAGCGCGTTACCGTAGGCCCCTTGCTTGTATGGATGACCTTTGCATCGATATGAAAGCTCTGGAGCGTCTTTTCCAAGACAGCCGCTTTATTTTGCGCTTCGTCTCGGCCCCTGCGCGCTAATGCCGGGGGATTGAGCAGATCCATAGGCGGCATCTGGTAAGGGGATTTTTCGCCGTCTTCGGTGGCAGGGCCCTGCCCTGTCTGCACAGTTGTTTCTGCCGGGGGAATGCCGCGGCTTTTCTGAGCCTCTTTCGCTCCGCTCTGCTCAGCAGGGCTTTCCTGTAGCTCTTCTATTTCTTCCAGCCAAGGCTGTGCGGCGGCTACCTCCTCGGCCTTTGCAGGCTCGGGAAAGCTTTCCAGGGCATCCTCTTCTAAACTATCTTCTGGCACAATATCCTCAATAAAAAGGCTTTTCAGCTCTGAGGGAATTTTCCCGCTCTTGTATTCAAAGCTCTTCTTGTAGGCACGCTCCACACCCTTCCTGTTCTTTTCCTGGCCATGCCCGGCTTTTTGAATTTTTTGGATTACCGGCCTCTCTTCATAGGCCTCTTCCATTTCCTCCTTTTTTCTGCGCTCTGTCGTGCGATTCAGCGCCTGCTCACAGAACTTGCGAATAGAGATTCCCGTAAGAACGATGAAAGAGATAGCGATCAGCGCGCTAAAAAAGATGATCGCG
>USII01000068.1 GCA_900554725.1 uncultured Eubacteriales bacterium | reverse complement strand
TCGATGGTCTTATCATAGCACCCTCCCGGCCGTTTGGCAAGCGGAACAAAAGAGCGGTCCCAAGCCCAAAAATGCCATGTCAGCGCCGTTTTTCTTGCCATAGGCCTCCCTCTTTTCTTCGTTCTTTTTGCTGCCACTTTTCTATCAAATCCATGCCAATTTGTTCCCGCTTTATATTGTAATTTCTATCCTGGCGTAGTATGATGAAAATAACCTGTATATCAAAAATGCATAGGAGTTTGGGAGGGTTTTGTATGGAATTTTACAAGGTTCCTTGGCGTCTGGTCCCCAACAAGCTGGTGCGCTATCCCGGTGGCAGAGAGATCGATAAGTTCCGCGGCATAGAGCCGGCGTTGGACAATGGCCGCCCCGAAGCATGGGTTGGTTCGGACTGCGTCGTCTTCAACACCGAGGAAATGGGCAACCCCTATGAGGGCCGCGCCCAGGTGGACTTGCCGGATGGCAAGCGCGTTTATCTCTACGATATGCTCCAGTCTCACCCGGAGGAGATTCTCGGGCAGGAGCATATGGCCATTTCGGGCAAAAGCCTGGGTGTGCTAGTGAAGCTTTTGGATGCGCAGTATCAGCTGGGATTGCAGTCCCACCCGACGCGGGAATATGCAAAAAAAGCTTTTAACAGCGACTACGGCAAGGCAGAGAGCTGGATTGTCATTGGCCTTAGAGATGATGTTCCCGAGCCGCCCTACATGTACCTTGGATTTAAAGAGGGCGTGACAAGGGAAAAATTTGCCGAGCCCTATTACCGCGATGATATCCGCTCCATGGAAGATTGCTGCCATAAGATACAGGTGCAGCTGGGGGATGTCTTTTTCGTGGGCGGCGGGCTGCCCCACGCTATTGGCGCGGGCTGCTTTGTTGTAGAGGTGCAGGAGCCTTCGGATATCACCGTGGGCGCAGAGCGGCTCTGCAAGCATAAGCCGGATGTCACACCCGAAGAAGAGGCTGCCTTCGACGAACGCCTGCTTGGCACATATATCTACGATGGCTGCAGCTACGAGGAGAATCTCAAGCGCTGGAAGATTACACCCACTGTCATCCGCCAGGGGGATTGGGGAAAAGAGGTCATCCTCATCGGGCCTAACCAGACGGAATACTTCTCCTGCACGCGCATTGATGTCAAGGGCAGCGCTCCCCTGCACACCACTGGGTTTGTGCAAATTGGCATTGTTGTGGAGGGCAGCGGCAAGCTGGTCTATGAGGGCGGCGAAATGGAGATTAAAAAGGGCGATGAGCTCTTCCTGCCCTATGGCCTTTGCGGCGCGGAAATCGTTTCCCCTGATGGGGTAGGCATTATCTGGAGCCACCCGCCGGGCGCAAAACATCAATAGTTGAAGCGACTTGGGCTCCGGCCTTCCCGGAGCCCTTTTAAGGAGATTTTTTATGAGAGAAGTAATTGCTTACGGCAATGCCACCGTAGACAACCTCGTGCATATCGATCATCTTCCTACAAAAAAGGATGAAGGCGCCCAGATTCTGGAAACCAGCTGGCAGTTCGGGGGCAAAGTTGCCTCTGCTTTGACGGCGCTCGGGCAGCTTGGCGCAACGGGCTCCATGATCGGCATGGTAGGCGAAGACTACTATGGGCAGTGCATCATTCAGGATTTTGAGCGCTATCATATCGATACCTCCCGCATCCTTCGAGACGGTACTTCCGCCTTTTCCCTTGTTCTTTCGGATGAAGTGACTCACGGCCGCAACATCATCTTCCAGATGCCCACTGGCCGCAAATACAGTGTGGAGGATATAGACGAAGCCTTTGTGGCCGAGCATAAAATTCTGCACCTTGAAAATGCGGATGCTGTGAGCCACCGCCTGGCCGATTTAATCCATCGGGCAGGAGGCATTGTCACGGTGGACGGCGACGGCTATTCGGATGAAATGCAGGCCATGATGCCCAAATTTGATGTGTTCATCGGCTCAGAGTTCTATTATAAGAAGCTTTTTGGCGAGAGCGAGGATTTTGAAGGCAATCTGGAAAAAGTTCGCAAGTTGGGCCCGAAAATTGCCGTGTTTACCCTGGGAGATCGCGGGTCTGTCGTCAAATGGGATGGCGGTTTCTATTTCGCCCCGGGATATAAGGTAAAGGTTGTAGATACCGTGGGCGCTGGGGATGTTTATCATGGGGCATACATCTATGCGCTGCTCCAGAATATGCGCCCAGACGAGGCGGCGCAGTTCTCCAACGCTGTTTCCTCCATCAAATGCACCGCGATTGGCGGCCGTGCAGGCGTTCCCAATCGTGAAATGGTAGATAGCTTTATGAAAACAGGCGAGTATGATCGCTCCCTGATCGAAGAAAAGCTGGCGCGCTATAAAATTCTTCGCTAGAATACCCTTTGGGAGACCTTCAGGCGGCAGAACCTGCCGCCTGCTTTTTCCCTGGAAGAGTTTTTTGGGGCAAAGAAGAGGCAAATGCCAAATTTGGCATTTGCCTCTTCTTCTTTTCGGATATATTTCCCTATGTACCGCAGCTACTGAGCCAACTTTTCCAGCAGCGCCCGAACATACTGATATACCCGGTTCATGGAGGAAATCGAAACTTCCTCATCCGGCGTATGGCCGTTGTGCTCATCCGGGCCAATGGCCACAATATCCATCTGCGGGGCCTTGGCTTTTAGAATGCCGCACTCCAGCCCTGCATGGATTGCCTCTAGCCGGAAAGGCCGCTGAAACATCTGCTCATAAGTGCTCTTGGCCAGTTCTCGTATTCTGGAATTGGGATCGTACGCCCATCCCGGGTAGCGGTTTCTAAGATGGAATTCAAACCCAAACGCCTCTGCCAGAATTTTCAGGCGCTGTTCCGTCTGATCCTGCCGGCTCTCCACGCTGCTCCTTGGAGAAAAGGACACCCAAATATCCTCCCCTTCCGTGCGGACAACTCCCATGTTGCTGGAGCTTTCCACCAGCCCCTGCATGGATGGGCTCATGGAGAGCACTCCATTTGGAGCCAGATACATAAGAGAGATGACTTGCTTGGAGCAGGCGCAATCTCCCATGGTAGGCGGCGCCTCCACTTCCTCCATCTGAATGCAAAAGCCCTTATCCAGCTCCGCGCATTCTGCCAGAATTTGCACCTGCATTTTCTGTGCCGCTTCTTTTGCCGCAGCAATATCCGGCACCGCCACAACGGCAATGCACTCCCGCGGAATGGCATTATCCTTGCTGCCGCCCGCCAGAGAAATGATATTCGCCTTTGGCAGATTGTAGAGCACGCGCGCCATAAGAACATTGGCATTGGCGCGATTATGATTGATCTCCGTGCCGCTGTGCCCGCCCATAAGCCCCTTGATTTCAAGCCGGAGCGCCCTGCCGGCAAAGGGAATCTGTTGCATTTGCTTTCTCATATCGATGCGCATGCCTCCTGCGCAGGAGACCGTCGCAACGCCTTCCGGGCCGGCATCCAGATTGATCATGGTTTTTGCAGAGATCTGGCTGCCGTCAAAACCGCGTGCACCATCCATACCCGTTTCTTCCTGCACGGTAAACAGGCATTCCAGCGCCGGGTGAACCAGCGCATCATCCTCCAAAATCGCCAGCATATACGCTACGGCTGTGCCATTATCCGCGCCCAAAGTCGTTCCCTCGGCTTTTAGATAATCTCCTTCGATATAGAGCTTTAAAGGGTCTTTTTCAAAATCGTGAGGGCAATCATTATTTTTCTCGCAGACGATATCCGTATGCCCCTGGAGCAACACTGCTTCCGCAGCTTCATGCCCAGCAGAAGCCGGTTTTTTTATCATGATATTATGCAGCTCATCCCGGTAGCAAAAAAGGCCGTGCGCCTTTGCAAAATTTTCCAGATAATCCGCTATTCCCTTTTCATTGCCCGAACCGCGCGGAATCGCGCTGATTTCCTCAAAATAGCTGAGCACTCGGGCAGGTTCTAATCCTTTTGTCACAATATTCATCGCTTTTCTCCTTTTTTATCCTTCCCGCCGCCCCTTGCGCAAACCTTTCCATAGCGCTGGCGCAGCCTGTTTGCAAATTTCTCACAGTTCCTCAAAGATAGAGAGCTTCAAATGCATGTGTTTTTTCTCCCCGGGGAGGATCGTCTTGAGCGTGCCGTTTTCCCGGGCATCTGCCATGCCGTTTATCGTGGCATTGCAAGGCTCCAGGCCCATGACATATGTTCCCTTTGCCAGCATCTTCCACTGCACAAAGTGATCGAGATTTTGCTTATCATACAGAATTTTCAGCCCCAGATGCTCCTTTTCATTATAAATTCCCGCCGAAGCCCAACCGTTTTCATCTGCCTTCAGATCGTGATAATAGCACATCTCCTCATAACCCGCCGCCGGTGAGGTGATTTCCAGATACTGCGCAGCATGATCCGCCGCATGCTGCGTTCGGGGCGTTACTTTCTGTGTGGGCAAAAGCAGCTTTGCACACTCACTCAGCAGCGGATATCCGATATTAAAGTGATACAGCACCATAAAAGGCGAAGGCTCAAACCCATCGTTTTCTACTTGATCTTGCAAATCCACCTCGTTGATGCCATAGCGGATGGTAACCGTGCGCTTTAAAAGCAGGCGGGTTCCATACCCATTATCCCGCATGAGCGCAGAAATGCTCACAGCCGGAGCGCCATTTTCCTCAAAATAGTGGATGTTCACATGCTCTGCCGGCACAGAGGTAATATTCCCATGCGGCCCATAATAGGCCCCATTTTCCCGGCAGGGCAGCCCAATATTGCGCAGCCCGCATGTCAGCATCATCCCGCCGAAGAACATCTGCCCCATGCCGCCTGCCTCTTCCGCAAAATAGGAGGGAGCGGCAATGCCGGTGGGCGTCAGAAAATTCAGCGTCGTTCCCTTATATCTGAGCCGATAAAAATCCATGCCCCGATCCGGCAGAATTGTCAGCTCCATGCCCGCGCCGTTATGGATATCTATGGCGCGCACACCCTCGGCCTTGCCCCCCATGAGCCGGTATTGCTTTACATCAAACACCTGGGCCGTATCCCCAAGATATTCCCGCAGCTTTTGAAATTCCATGCCTTTTCCTCCTGTTTTTCCTTTCTATAAAAGAGCGCCAGCCTGCAAACCCCTCTTCTGGCCTTTGCCCTTTAGGCCTCCACTTTTTCCACTGGGATTTCCCGCATGCGCATTTCCAGTTCCCTTTGGGCCACAGGCGCTTTTTTGCACAACAACTCTCCACCAGCGGCAACACCCTGCAGCAGCTTCCTGGGCTCTGCGCCGCACTGCACCGCATAAGTCAGCCCGGCAGCCATCCCATCCCATACACAGCATCCCTTTTTCAGCGGAGCGCAGAGTGTCTCTTCTTCCCAAATCAAAAACACTCTTTCCTCCGTCGCTACGCAGAAATAACGCGCCTTTGCACTTCTCAGGGCTGCTCTGGCCGCGCGGCATATCTGCTTTTTTCCGATCAGTTTTTCTTTTGCGGCAGCTTCCAGATCCAAAAGGGAGATGATCGCGGCGTAAGGGCCCGCTGCAAGGCCCTGCAAAAGGCATTCTCCCCGGGCCGCGAGCACCGCTCGGATTTTTCTCTCCTTGGCCATGCTGATGAGGGAAGCATAAATCTCCTTCCGCACGCCCGCCGGAACGCTTCCCCCAAGGGCCACAACATCCCCTTCGCCCATTTTTGCCAGATTGCGCGCATAGGCAACTTCCAGCTGCTCTACCGCTGCACTATCCACCGCCGCGCCCTGCTGCACACAGCTCGTTTTGCTGTTTCCCTTCTGATCGAAGATAGTGAGGCGCATGCGCTGTACCCCTGCGGTCTCGATAAAATCGCTCGCAATGCCCGCTTGGATCAGCTCCTCATAGAGGGCATGCCTGACCCTGGCCGAGCAGAAGCCCATGCATTCCACTTTCTCTCCCAGCTCCTGCACTGCTTTTCCAATGCGGATTCCCCGCCCGGAGACACTCTCCTTAAACTGCAGAATCTGGTTTTCGCCGCCCAGCCGAAAATCAGAT
>USII01000067.1 GCA_900554725.1 uncultured Eubacteriales bacterium | reverse complement strand
GCCGCGCACCAGGGGCAGCGTCACATGCGATTCATCTACAAACAGCAGATAGTCTTTTGGAAAAAAATCCATCAAGGTGTAAGGGGCATCCCCGGGGTTTCTGCCGTCAAAATAGCGGGAATAGTTTTCTATTCCGGAGCAGGAACCGACCTCTTGCAGCATTTCAATATCGTAGGTTGTGCGCTGGACAATTCGCTCTGCCTCCAGATATTTGCCGTTGCGCTTAAACATTTCCGCTTGAGCTAGCATATCTTCCCGGATGCGAGGGATATTGGCCAGCATCTTTTCCCGATCGACAGCATAATGGGTAGCCGGGAAAATCATCACATAGCTGGAAGAGAGGACAGGTTTGCCTGTCACCACATCCACTTCCAGAATGCGGTCTATCTCATCCCCGAAAAACTCGATGCGGATTGCCCGTGAAAGGCCGCCCATGGGGAAAACTTCTACAATATCGCCCCGCACGCGGAATGTCCCGCGCACAAATTCAATGTCATTGCGCTTGAAATTGATGGCAATCAGCTTTTCCATTAAAACATCGCGGTCGATCACCTGCCCGGTGCGCAGGGAAACAGTAGCATTTCTATAGCTTTCCGGTGCACCGATGCCATAAATACAGGAGACGCTGGCAACAACAATGACATCCCGCCGCTCCAGAAGGGCGGAAGTAGCGCTATGGCGCATGCGGTCAATCTCCTCGTTCATGCTGGAATCCTTTTCGATATAGAGATCCCTCTTCTCAATATAGGCTTCCGGCTGATAATAATCGTAGTAAGAGACGAAAAATTCCACAGCGTTATGCGGGAAAAATTCCTTAAATTCGCTGCAGAGCTGGGCGGCCAATGTCTTATTATGCGCCAAAATCAGCGCGGGGCGCTGTGTCTGTTCAATCACATTGGCCATGGTAAAGGTCTTTCCGGAACCGGTTACGCACAAAAGAACCTGGGCACGCTTTCCGGCATTTACCCCCTGCACCAAAGCCTTTATAGCATCGGGCTGCCCGCCCGATGGCTTAAATTTAGATTCCAGTATAAATTTACCCACAAATCCTGTTCCTTCGCAAAATTTCTCTATTCTATATTCTATACCACTTGTCCAAGTCTTGCAAACAAAATAGCCGGGTGTTTTTCACCGCTTTGTGAATTTCCTCTGAACTTTTTAAGGCGCGGCCCAGGCAAAATAAAAAGGAGAATTTTTCTCCTTTTTTAGGCGCTTTGGCATTGCATTTCTGAAAAGAGTTGCAAAAGAGTGCAGCTCAGTTTTTGCGCAGACGCTCGGTCAGTGCCTGATCCGGCGATACAAGAATAGACCAATAGTGTTCATAAGTGACCATGCCTGGCCGTGCCCCGTTTGGCTTCCAGACATTCTTCCGCGGGGCATAGTCGATCTCCACTTTCCCGGCCCTGCTACCCTTGCAGTAGGTGGCGGCGATGGTAGCGGCCTCAATGACATCCTGATCTTTTAACTCCTTACCCTCTGTAAAGAGGATTACATGGCTGCCCGGTTGGTTCTTGGCATGAAACCAATAATCGGCCTCCCCGGCAACATGCAGCGTCAGCGCATCGTTTTGACGGCTGTTGCGCCCAGCCAGCACCTTGCTGCCACTGCTCAGCTCAAACTCCATGGGTTTCTCCAGCGGATCGCTGCGCATAAGCTTTTCGCGCGGCTCCAGGGTAAGGTATCCATACCGCACCAGCTCAGCGCGCACCTCCTGTAAATCGGCCAGATCCTGCGCCGCTTCTGCGCCATATTCCAGCTCCTGCAGATACGCGAGCTCTTTTTGGTATTGTGCAGCCTGCTTTTGCGCAATGGCAAGCCCATTTTTCAGTTTGTTGGCCCTTTTAAAGTACTTGGCAGCATTGGCAGAGGGAGAAAGGGAGACATCCAGCGGAATAGAGGCCTGCTCTCCTGTATAGTAATTGAGAAGCTGGGCCGTTTTCATACCGCGCTTGAGCTGGTAGATATTGGCGGAAATGAGCTCGCCATAGAGCCGCAACTGCTCGGCCTTTCCGGCAGCCTGCACAGTTTCCAATTGGATTTTTAGTTTCTTTTCCACCCGGGAGATGTTTTTCCTTAAAACTCTGAGCAGCCGGCCGCGCTCTTGCTCCAGCTTCTGAAGAAGCTCGCGCTTGGCATAATAATAATCGACAGCCTGGTTGGCGCTTGGAAAAAAGAGCCGCCCTTTTTCCGAGTAGGCAAGATAGGGGATAAGGGAAAGAAACACAGGAACGCCCGCCATGTTTTGCTGCACGCAGGGTGATGGACCGGCGAGAATTTTTTTCAAATAGGAATGGATAAACGCGCCAAAAGCCTCTGCCTGATCCTTTGGAAGCAACGCCGGCGGATTTGAAAAATACTTTGCCAAGAGCTGCTCTGCCGTTTGAGGCGAAATGCCCTCCAGCTCCTCTACAAGGGCACCGGGCATGTGCTTTTGAGCAATGGCTTCCGCGATCTGAAGAGGCGTGCTTGCAAGCGGGTTTCTTTTTTTCATGGGCGGAAGGGCATAGCGAACACCGGGGAGCACCTGGCGCTTGCTGCTCGTATCTACGGAGATATGCTTGATGCTATCCATAATTTTCCCGTTCTGGTGCACGAGAATGAGATTGCTGTATTTTCCCATGATTTCAAGAGAGAGCAGATAGGAACAGGCGATGCCCATTTCATCTTTGGCGGAAATGGAAATCTGCACGACCCGCTCTAGCCCCACCTGACAGATGCCCTCAATGCGCCCGCCGGAAAGGTATTTGCGCAAAAACATGCAGAAGTTGAAGGCGCGCTCCGGGTTGGGCTTTTGCTGTTCTGTGAGGTGCAGCCGCGGATCGCTGGCAGATGCGGAAAGCAGAAGCCGCCTTTTCCCTTCCTTTGTATGAAGCAGCAAAAGGATTTCATCCTTTTGGGGCATATTGATTTTTTCGATCTTCGCCCCTAAGATGAGCGGGGCAAGCTCTGTTACCAGAGCGCAAATTGTAAGTCCATCCAGTGTCATTTTTCCGTATCCTTTCCGGAATGCGCAAACCGCATTTCCGTGGAACTTTATTATACTATATTTGTCCCGTGTGCGCCACTTTTAGGTAGAGGGGTTCTTTCTTGCAATCCCCTTGCAATCTGCTACAATAGGAAGAAGGACAGCGATTTGTTTTAGGGGAGATATGATGAACATGGCCATCCAGAACTTTAGCTGCGATTACCTTGAGGGTGCGCATCCTCTGATTTTGCAGCGCCTTTTGGAAACAAATATGGTAAAGGCGCCAGGATACGGTGCAGACCCGTTTTGCCAGAGTGCAAGGCAGAAAATACGAACGGCATGCGCGTGCCCGGATGCGGAAGTGCATTTTTTTATGGGAGGAACGCAGACAAATGCTATCGTGATAGAGGCGCTATTGCGCCCATATCAGGGGGTAGTTGCTGCAGATACTGGGCATATTAGCGCGCATGAAGCTGGCGCTATCGAGCATGGAGGGCACAAGGTGCTGACGCTGCCGCATGTGTTGGGCAAGATTACTGCAAAGCAGGTGCGGCAGATTTTTCAAGCCTATGAAAGCGATGAAAACAGAGAGCACACAGTGATGCCCGGGATGGTTTATCTTTCACATCCGACAGAATACGGAACGCTTTATACAAAAAATGAACTGCAGGCCATAAAGGATGTATGCACGCAGTATGGCGCGCCGCTTTATCTGGATGGCGCACGCTTGGGATATGGGCTCGCTGCCGAGAACACGGATGTTACGCTAAAGGTACTGGCCGAAATTTGCGATGCCTTCTATATCGGAGGGACAAAAGTTGGAGCGCTTTTTGGCGAGGCGCTGGTTCTTCCGCGCCCTGGGCTCATTCCCCATTTCTTTTCCATCATCAAGCAAAATGGCGCGCTTTTGGCCAAAGGAAGGGCATTGGGCATTCAGTTTGACACTCTGTTTACCGATGGCCTTTATGAAAAGCTGGGCAGGCATGCTGTGCGCTTGGCGATGCAGCTGCGGCAAGGGCTGGAGCGGGCAGGCAGAAAAGCCTGGATCGATTCTCCGACAAACCAGCAATTCTTTGTTCTTGAAAACAGCGAGATAGAGCGCATTTCGAAAACGGTGGGATTTAGCCTATGGGAACCCCTGGATCAGGGGCATGCGGTGGTGCGGCTGGCCACGAGCTGGGCCAGCCAGGAGGAAGATATCGCGCGCCTAATCGAACTGCTGCAAAGCAAATAAGGAGGGGAAAAGCATGAGAGTAGATGGAAGAGCGCCGGATAAGCTGCGCGCTCTGCGCGTGGTGCCGCATTTTATGCCCAATTCCGGCGGCTCCTGCCTGATGGAATGGGGCAATACGAGAGTGCTTATCACGGCAAATGTGGAAAAACGGGTTCCGCCCTTTCTGGCGGGGCAGGGAAAAGGCTGGTTGACGGCGGAATATGCGATGCTCCCCGGCTCAACGCTTGGGAGAAAACAAAGAGAGCGCCAGCGCACGGATTCCAGAAGCATCGAAATTCAACGCCTGATTGGGCGCAGCCTGCGCTCGGTTATGGATTTTGAACTGCTTGGGGAACATACGATAACGGTGGATTGCGATGTGATTCAGGCGGATGGAGGGACGAGAACTGCCTCCATCACGGGCGGCTTTATCGCGCTGAGCTTTCTAATACAGCGCATGCTGCGGGAAGGTAGAATTGAGAAAAACCCCATTCGGGAGCATTTGGCCGCGGTATCTGCAGGCATTGTGGGCGGAGATGCTTTTCTAGATCTCTGTTATGAGGAGGATTCCACGGCAGAGGCGGATATGAATTTTGTGGGAACCCAAAGCGGAGGCATCAGCGAAATTCAGATCTCCGGGGAAAAGCGCGCGGTGACGGATACGGAATTTGCAAACCTCCTTGTACTGTGCAAAACGGGGGTTCAGCAGTTGATTCAGCTTCAAAAGGAAGTGTTATGCATATGAAAAAACTGATTCTTGCTACGGGAAATCCGGGAAAAGTTCGGGAAATGAAGCAGATTTTAAAAGGGATGTATGATGAAATCCTCTCTATGAAAGAGGCAGGCATCGCAGCAGATGTGGAGGAGGATGCAGATACTTTTTTGGGCAATGCGGCCAAAAAAGCGCTGGCTATCAGCAGGCTTGTGGAATGCGATGTCGTTTCAGATGATTCCGGGCTTTGCGTAGATGGGCTGAACGGGCGGCCAGGCGTATATTCGGCACGCTATTCCCGCGAGGGAACAGATGAAGCAAACAATGCAAAATTGGTGCAGGAAGTAGCGGCACTCTCTGAAGATGCCCGAAACGCCCATTATGAATGCGCCATCGTGCTGACGCGCAAAGGGAAGGTGGCCTTTTCCTGCGAATGCCGGTGCAATGGGCGCATTATCCTGGAGCCCCGGGGAAAAGAGGGTTTTGGGTATGACCCATATTTTCTGCTCCCGGAATATGGAAAGACATTTGGCGAAATTGAACCGGAATTGAAGAATAAAATCAGCCATCGCGCAAAAGCGCTTGCAAAGCTGCGGGAATTTGCGGAGAAAGAGAAATGCGGGTTCTAGTCCTTTCGGATACACACCGGCATCTGGAACAGATGCGCTGGGCCATTGCACAGGCCGGCCAAGTGGAGTATATCTTTCATCTGGGAGATCATATTACAGATGCAGCGCAGATCTCCAAATATACGCAGGCAAAAGTTGTTTGTGTTAAGGGAAATTGCGATTATAGCGGTCCCGCCGAGCAGGAGGTTTTTTTAGAAGGGCATAAAATTCTACTGACGCATGGGCACCAACATGCTGTCAAATATTCGCTGCACCGCCTTTCCTATTTTGCCCAGGAGAAAGAGGCGGATGCTGTGTTGTTTGGCCATACGCATATCCCCTGCACGGAATATGCCAACGGCAGGCTGCTCTATAACCCCGGAAGCGTAGGGGAACCGCGCGGTGGCAAACCCACTTTTGGAATCCTTCTGGTCACTCGGGATGGCATTTTCCCAAGAACCGCAGTGCTCCAGCCTC
>USII01000066.1 GCA_900554725.1 uncultured Eubacteriales bacterium | reverse complement strand
GCTTCTTGGCGTGGTGGATTCCTATGGGGAATACGAAACGCTCACCGCGCGTGTAATCGGCAAGAGCCCGGGCGCGTGGTTTGACGAATTCACCATAAACGCCGGCGAGCAGCATGGCGTGCAGGAGAACATGATCGTCTATACGGCGGATGGCCTGCTTGGAAAAGTGGTCTATACCTCTGCTACATATTCGCGTGTCATCTCGCTGATTCACGATCAGAGCGGCGTTTCAGCCATGGTGGAGCGCACGCGGGATAATGGCGTAGTAAAGGCGGCGCAGGAGGGAGAAAACCCGGATGATCTGCAGCTTTTCTACATTTCGAGCAACAGCGATGTCAAGCCAGGAGATAGGATTATCACTTCGGGCATTGGAGGCGTATATCCAAAAGGAATTCCCATCGCTCAGGTGACGGAAGTGAGCACAGATTCTTCCAGCGAAAAGGTCGTCATAGCAAGAAGCAATGTGGATTTTGAGCATGTGGAGGAAGTTGTCGTTGTGCTGCAGGTATTTGAAGAGGTAGCGCAATGATGCGGTATCTCGTTCTGTGCCTGACGCTTCTTCTTTGCCTGTTCTTCAATGGCGTGGTGTTTGTGCAGTACCCCATTTTCGGGATTCAGCCTGATCTCATGCTGTGCTGCATGGTTCTCATGACGCTTCAGGAGCGGACGCTGACGCCCGTATTCTATTTTGCGGCAGGGGGTGCGGCATTTGATCTGCTTTTTTCCACAGGTCTTGGGTTTTATGCGCTGCAATACCTGCTGGTGGGCATCTTTGTCTATCTATTTGCCGCAGCCAAAGGGGAGAGCGATTTTCGCTTTGCGCCGGCTGTCGGAGCGGCAGCGCTTTTGATAAAGGATATTCTGGCCTATATTTTGTGCCTGTTTCTTGGGCGAACTTTGGAGTTTGGGGATCGATTTCTTGTGCAAACACTGCCCGGGGCGCTCATTTCGGCGGCGCTTTGCCTTGGCCTGTACTTTGTGTTCCGCAAGATCTATTCTTTCCGCTTTATGGGGCCTAGCGCCGATCCAACTGAGAGCGGGAAAATCTGAAAGGAGGATAAGCTGTGTTTTTAAAGTTTAAAAACAGATATATTGCGGCGCTTTGTGCGCTGGTTGTGATGTTTGTGTTTCTTGGCGTGCAGCTCTTCTCCCTGACGGTGACGCATGCAGATGAATATGCCAGCGAAACGCGGGCGACGACGCAAAGGTCGGTTGCAGTCAAGGGCGCGCGAGGAACAATTATGGATCGTTCGGGTGTGCCGTTGGCCTACGATGTAGGCAGCTATAATGTGGCGTTTTATCGGGATCCTGCCAATAACGCCTCCAGCGACCGAGCCAATTATACGAGCATCCTCTCTAAGGCGATAGAGGTGATCGAGCGCCATGGAGGGACGACCATCGATACCTTTTTAATCAAGAAAAATGAAGAAGGGGTTTTTGAATACGATCTCGACGGCCTCACAGAGGAGCAAAAGCAGCGGCGCATAGAAAACTGGTGTGCCAATATGCAGATTACGGATACCTCTGCCGAGCCCGAGCAGCTCTACTATGAGCTGCGCAACCGGTTCCGCATTCCCCAGGATGCCAGCTATGAGCAGGCCATCAAGCTGCTCTCCATTTGGCAGGAAGTGCAGAACATGATGTATAAATCCTATATCCCTGTGACCATCGCCTACGATGTGGATTTTAACACCGTTTCCGAGCTGGAAACGCGAGCAGTGGAGCTGGAAGGCATTCAGATAGAGCAGAGCTATACGCGGGTTTACCCCAAAAAATCCACGGCGGCGCATATCATTGGCTATCTTGGCCGCATTACAGATACAGAGGAACTCGCGGAAAAGGAGGCTCAGGGCTATTCCGCAGATGACCTGGTGGGCAAGGTGGGCATCGAGGCGACGATGGAACACTACCTTTCGGGTGCCACACTGGAAAAGCAGGGAGAGCGAGTGCTCGAGCTGAATGAAGAGGGCAGCGTGACGCAGCAGGTCAGCTATCAGGCGCCCGAGCAGGGGGATAGCGTCGTGCTCACCATCGATCTTGAACTGCAAGAGCTGGTAGAGCGGGAACTGGAGGCCAATATTAAGCTGGATTATCAGGAACAGCAGCAGATGTACGAAGAGGGCCGCGCAGATACCGAAACAAGGGAAGGCTATGATACCATACTGGCCAACCGCGCAAAGAAGGAGATCGACTTTGTAAAATCGGGAGCGGCCATCGTCATGGATGTGGATACGGGAGATGTTCTGGCGCTTGCATCCTATCCGAGCTACGACCTCAACCTCTTTACCGGGGGCATTTCGGATGAGGACTATAATGCCCTTGTAAACGATCCTGCTGCTCCGCTGTTTAATAATGCCATATCCTCCGTCTCAACGCCAGGCTCCATCTTCAAGATGGCAACGGCGGTGGCAGGGCTGATGGAGGGGGAAATTACGGTAGATACTGTGATAGACGACGCCGGCCCCTATAATAAATATGTGCAGGAAGGCGCGCGCGCGCCCGAGTGCTGGGTTTCGCCCAATTTCTCGCACCACTCCGGCGGGCAGAATGTCGTTTTGGCGCTGAAAAACAGCTGCAACTATTTCTTCTATGAAGTGGCAGACCGCCTGGGAATCGATCGCCTCATGCAGTGGGCGGATAACTTCGGCCTCACAAGCAAAACCAATATCGAGCTGACAAATGAGGCGGTGGGATGGATTGGAAACCAGGACATTTTATATGATCCCGATTTGCCAATCGATGAGCAGCGGACGAATAAACCCACGCTCGTTTACAACCGCATCTACGAGCAGCTGCAAGCCTATGGGGAGGAGCGCGGTGTCACATATAGTGAGGAACAGTTGAAGCTGGCTGCCACAGAGCTGGTAGATCTGGCGCGGTTGGGCCGGCTGGATATCGGCCCGGAAATCCGGCAGGTTCTGAGCGATACGCTGGATATCCCGCAGAATGTTTCGCTGCGCCGCGGCTGGACAAACGATATCCTAAACTGGCTCAGAGAGCTGATATGGACTTCCACAGATACTGTTACCCAGGGCATTGGCGTTACGCCCACGCAGCTTACGCCCATTGCAGTAGCGCGCTATCTTTGCGCGCTGGCCAATGGAGGCAAGGTTTACGAGGCAAATATCGTCGATAAGATCATCGACAGCCAGGGCAATGTCGTCGAGGATTTTGAGCCTGTGCTGGTGCGGGATTTGGAATTCCCCCAGGAGGTGCAGAGCGCTATCATGGAGGGCATGGAGCAGGTTGTTTCTGCTGAGGATGGCGGTACAGCCGGCGCGGCTTTCTCGGGCTTTGCTTATAGCGATCAGATCGTGGGTAAAACGGGCACCGCCCCGATTTCCACCATCGATATTGAAGATAATATCTGGCTTTGCCTGCTGGCCCCCAAGGAAGACCCGGAAATTGCGGTTGTCGTTTTTCTTCCCAACGGATTTTCTACTTCCAAGGCATATCCTACGGCAAAGGCCATCATCAGCTACTATTTTGAATCCCAAAATGCCCAGCAGGGGCAGGAGCCTGCCCCCTCGGAAGGCACGCTGCTGCAGTAGCGGTTATCTTTGGCAAAATGCGCGCAAAACAATTGCAGTTTGCGCGCATTTCGGTTATAATAAGTAAGATTTACAGGCAAATTGGTTGGGAGAGACTATGATAACGCTTAAAAGCACAAAAGAGGGATTGGAATTCTGGATTTCAAATGCGGATTCCTATGCCGAAATAAAAAAAGAGCTTATGGAAATTCTCGCGGCCAATCGAAATTTCTACCGGGGAACGAATCTTCCCGCCAACTTTTTGGGGTGGGAATTTACGGAGCTGCAAAAGAGGGAGCTTTCTGCATTTTTGGGAAGAGAATATGGCATCTTCCGCGTGCATTTTATAGACGATGCAAAGCCGCAGCCCGAGCAAGGGCAGGAGCATGCGCAGGCCAGGCAGGTGGTTTTGGAGAAAGAGGGCCTGCAAAAGCCGCAGCCCGAAGCTTTGGAGGGCAGTATGTTTTTGCCCCGCACCGTGCGCAGCGGACAGCGCATTGAATGCAAAGGGGACCTTGTGATTATCGGGGATGTGAACCCGGGCGCGGAGATCATTGCGGCGGGCAGCATTGCGGTTTTCGGCAAGCTGCGGGGTCTGGCCCATGCGGGGGCAACCGGCCGCAGCGATGCGGTTATTGTTGCGAACTATCTCGTTCCTCAGCAAATACGCATCGGGGGAAAAATTGCCATTATCCCGGGCAACCGGCGTATCGAAGGGCCGGAAGTAGTGAAAATTCTGGATGGAAAAATTGTCGTGCATTCTTTGGCATAAGTAGCAGTTTGGAGGGAAGCGAAGCAAATGAACAATGTGATCGTAGTGACATCCGGCAAAGGCGGCGTAGGCAAAACAACGACGACAGCAAATATCGGCGTGGGGCTTGCCAGGAAGGGCAAGCGCGTTGTGCTGATGGATACGGATATCGGCCTTAGAAATCTGGATGTTGTGCTGGGGCTGGAAAATCGAATTGTCTATGATCTGGTGGATGTCGTCAGCGGAACATGCCGGCTCAAGCAGGCGCTCATCAAGGATAAGCGCTACGACGGCCTGTATCTGCTCCCTGCAGCCCAGACAAAAGATAAAAACGCCATTACGCCTGAGCAGGCGAAAGAACTGGTGCAGGAGTTGGAAAAGGAATTCGACTATGTGATCATCGATTGCCCTGCGGGCATCGAGCGCGGTTTCCAAAATGCCATCGCAGGCGCCAAGAGCGCAATTGTCGTGACGGTGCCGGAAGTTTCTTCTGTGCGGGATGCAGACCGCATTATCGGCCTGCTGGGCGCTGCGGAAGTGGAGGATGTGAGGCTGCTTATCAATCGCCTGCGCCCGGATCTTGTAAAAAAGGGAGACATGCTTGCCATAGACGATACGCTGGAAATTTTGGGAATCGATTTGATTGGCGTTGTTCCGGAAGATGAGCTCATTTTCCGCTCCAGCAACCTGGGCGAGCCCGCTGTAACGGATGATTCCTCCAAAGCTGGCTTGGCATACCGGCAGGTTGTAGAGCGCATTTTGGGAAAGGATGTGCCCATCAGCACGCCGGAAGAGAAAACCGGCTTTTTCAGCAAGGTGCGCAAACTGTTTGGCGGCAAGGAATAGGGGTAATCGGGGGAAGCAGAAATGGCAATGTTTGGTTTATTTGGAAGCAGGAAAAAAACGAGCAGCTCCATCGCCAAAGACAGGCTCAAGCTCGTTCTGATTCACGACCGCGCAGGCACTTCGTCCAACAACGAGATGATAGAGATGATGAAGCGGGATATTTTGAGGGTTATCTCTGAATATATCGAAATTGATGAATCTGAATTTGAGCTGGATATTAAAACGGCTAAGGGTGGGAGAGATCGCGTTTTTTCCGAGATTGTCGCCAATATTCCCATCAAACGGGTAAAGAAGATAGGCAGGAACAAATATTAAAAAACTATAAAAAAGCGCCGGCAAAGGGAGAGGCTACATAAAGAAGTAGCTTCTCCCTTTGGCTTTGTAGCCAGCCAGAATGATTGAATTTGTAGGAAAATCAATATATTTTTGGAGGACTACATAATGGAAAACAAAATTCACCATGAAAAGAACCGTTTATGGTATGAGAAGCAGGGAGATTATTATTTGCCTTGTTTGGAATTGCCAAAAGATGAAAACGAGCATATTGGTATATGGGGACAGCGACACTTACGCTACCTCAAGCAATATCGCAAGGTGCTTTACACTAACCTTTTAACAAGTGGTAAGCTGAACAGCCACCTTGTCGAGATTAACAAGCAGGCTGAGAAACTTTATTTTCGGTTGGTAAAACAATTTGCCGAAAGCGAGGGCGTGACTGAACAATTAAAGGCTGACAATCCTATGGAATGGGTTGGAAGAATGGGAAATATCGAAAGCCGTTGTAGAGAGATAGTAAACAGCGAGGTGTTATTTATATGAGAACACCGAAATATCATCTTTACTTAACTGATGAGAAATACTCTCTTGTAATGCAAGCGTGGGTTTTGTTAAAAAACAAACTAATCCAAGATGGCAGATATACCG
>USII01000065.1 GCA_900554725.1 uncultured Eubacteriales bacterium | reverse complement strand
AGCGGAATTGCTTCAGGTAGGAGAAGAAATTTTCGTCGAACAGGTTCAGCGTGCGCAGATAGTCGATATCCTCATCTGAAAAGTGCAAATTATTGATATACTCTATCACCTGTTCCAGGCCGGCAAACACCGCGTACTTGGATTCTCCCGCTCCCTTTCGGAAAAAGACATCGTAAACCGCCATATTCTCATGCGTCTTCTTACGAAAATAGCCGTACATCATCGTAAGCTGATAGAGATCTGTCATCATCGTCAGGTTTCTCATGATTTTTACTCCGTTTTCTTGGCCGCAGCCTGCTCATCTTCCGGCGGTGTTTGCGCCTCTTGCTCTTCAGCCGACGAATGCAGCTCTGCCTCCGGTTTCAGCTGCGAAGGCTGCTGCTCTGCTTCAGATGCGGCTTCCTCCTCGGCCAAATTTACATCTTCCTTAGTTTCTTCGCCTTTCTCCGGTTTCTTATATCCAAGGCTGTATACACCATAATAGTGCACTGCCCGAACCGGCCTGAAATGCATTACGAAAAGGTAGGCCGTGCCCAAAACCACCAGCACCGCGCTTAACAGCTGGGAAACGCGAATGACGCCTGGAATCAGCCAGAGGCTATCTGTGCGCAGGCCCTCGATGAAAAAGCGCCCTACTCCATAAAGTACAAGGTACATCGCAAACACATTGCCCTTATGCTTGGCGCGCTTAAAATACCAAAGGAGCACTGCCAGCACTAGAAAATCCCACATACTTTCATAAAAGAAAGTGGCCTGATGCCATTCGCCCAAACGATCGATATACACCCCATAAGGGAAAAACTGCAGATCTGGGTTTGTGATGAGATTGCCAAAGGCCTCCTGATTTGCAAAATTGCCCCAGCGCCCTATGGCCTGCCCCAGGATAAGGCCGGCGCCGCCAATATCCATCAAATCCCCAATGGGAACTTTTTTCCACTTGCAGAAAATGAGCGCTGCGATGACACCGCCGATGACAGCGCCATATATGGCCATTCCGCCATGCCAGATTTTCACGATTTCCAAGAGATTATCCTTATAGCTATCCCACTCAAAGGCCACATAATAGAGCCTTGCCCCCACAATGCAGAAGGGAAGCGCGAGCAGCAGCAAATCCAGCACCATATCAAAATTGTAGCCGCGCTTTCTGGCCAACAGAAAAGCGACGAAAAGCCCCGCCACCAACCCAAGGCAGATAAACACCGCATACCAGCGGACGCTGAGCCCCGAAATGCCAAACAGGTCCTCAAACAAGTATGGATTTTCCATGCGAACCTCCATCTCTTCACACCAAATATCTACATTATAGTTTTTCACTTTGGCGAAGTCAAGCAAGGCCGGGCATAGAAAAAAGAGGCCGCAAAGCCTCTTTTCCCATTCATCAGCAGCTCAGGTATGGGCAGAGCCCCCTTCGCCGGCTGTGCCGCCGCCTTCTGCCGCATCCTGGCCAGGCGAAGGATCCGCGCTCTGCTCAGGCAGGATGGACGGGCTCTCCATGCCCGAAGAAGAAGTGCCGGCGGGAGAAGCGCTCGGTTCGCTATCCTTGGAAGGAACGAGCTCGGGCATGATGGTGGATTCCGGCAGAACACTGCCATCCGGGCTGTCGTCCTCCTGGGGAAGTGCAGGAGAGGGCGGCTCTATTTTGCCGCCGGCATTATCGCTGATATTCTTGCACCCTGCCAGCAAAATGATCATGGCAAGGAGCGCCATAAAAACAGATACAGTTTTTTTCATCTCACAATCTCCTTTTGTTGGGCTTTTTCTTATTCCTACTTTTCCCAGAAACGGGGTATTGTATACATGCCGCATATCGTGCCTCGCCCATCGCTCTTTTTTGCTGCGTATAACAGTACAGCAAAGATAACCGTTTTTCTTTTGACCGCAAAAAAAGAAGAGACGCTTTTTTACGCCTCTCCCATTATTTCATGCCGCATTTCTGCGCTGATGCTAGGCCGTTTCAATGTTTGCCGTTTCTCCTAACCCCAATTCCTGCACAGCCCATTCGCGCATCTTGAATTTCTGAATTTTCCCCGCCGCGTTCATGGGAAATCCCTCTACAAAGCGCACATAGCGAGGCGCTTTAAAACGGGAAAGCCCGCCGCGAACAAACTCGATCATCTCCTCTTCCGTCGGTTGCGCGGCACCCGGCTTCAGGATAATACAGGCCATCACCTCTTCGCCATATTTTTCATCCGGCACTCCGATCACCTGCACATCCTGCACGCATTCATGCGTATATAAGAATTCTTCCAATTCGCGGGGATAGATATTTTCTCCGCCCCGGATAATCATATCCTTGAGCCGCCCGGTGACTTTATAGTAGCCGCTGGCATCCCGCGTGCCGATATCTCCCGTATGCAGCCAGCCATCCGGCTCGATTGCCTGGGCTGTTGCTTCCGGCATATTATAGTATCCCTTCATGGTGTTATATCCCCGGGACATGATCTCCCCAGGCACACCGTCCGGGCATTCCTCCCCTGTTTCGGGATCGACGATTTTTACCTCCACATGCGGCATGGCCTTGCCGATGGTATTGACGCGCACTTCCACAGGGTCTTCCGTCGTCGTCATTGTGATGGCGGGCGAGGCTTCTGTCAGGCCATAGGTAATGGTAATTTCGCGCATCCCCATCTCGTTGATGGCACGGCGCATCAGCTCTATCGGGCAGGGAGAACCCGCCATAATGCCCGTGCGCAGGCTGGAAAGATCGTACTTTTCAAATCCGTCTACATTCAGCATGGAGATGAACATGGTGGGAACGCCATGCACTGCAGTACATTTCTCGCTCTCGATCACCTGAAGCGCATGAACGGGGTTAAAGTGATCGTTTAGCACGATGGTTGTCCCGTGCGTGATGCAGCTCATGACGCCCAGCACCGCACCAAAGCAGTGAAACAGCGGAACATGGATGAGCAGGCGATCTTTTTCGGTAAGCCTCATGCAATCCCCAATGCCCTTGCCGTTGTTGAGCAGGTTAAAGTGTGTCAACATGACGCCTTTGGGGAAGCCTGTCGTCCCGGAAGTATACTGCATATTGGCAACATCGTGAATTCCCACCTGCGCTTTTGCCTTTTTAAGCTGCTCATCGCTCACCTGTTTGGCAAACTGATAGAGGTCTTTCCAGTTAAACATGCCCTTTGGCGTATGCTCATCCAGGTATATGATGCGTTTGAGGCGGGGCAGCGCTTCGCTGTTCAGCTCTCCCGGCCGGCTGGTTTCAATTTCAGGGCAAATGCCCATGATATGCTCGATATAATTGGAATCCTTCAACCCCTGCATAGTGATGAGCGTAGAAGAATCCGATTGCCTTAAAAGATATTCCAGCTCAAAACGCTTATATGCGGTGTTAACCGTCACCAGCACTGCCCCAATCTTGGAGGCGGCTACTTGGGTGATCACCCATTGCGGGTAATTTGTGGACCAGATTGCGATATGATCGCCCTTTTTTATGCCCATTGCCAAAAAAGCCTTGGCGATGGTATCGCATTCCTCATTGAACTGCCGGTAGGTATAGCGCACGCCGATGAGCGGGGCGATAAGTCCATCGTTATCCGGGTGCATCCTTGCCTGGCTCTCCACCATCTGCCCGATTGTCATTGTTATCATATCTGACATTTCTGCCATTTTGGTAACCTCCTCATGTTTGTGAAAAATAAAAAAACCTTCGTCTCTACAGAGACGAAGGTTATCCTTCGCGGTACCACTCTGCTTGCAGAAATTACTTCTGCCAGCTCTGCCAGCACTATCATGCTGCACTCATTGTTTCGGCTGAGTTCCCGTCCAAACCTATCTATTTCAGTTTGGCTGCTCCGGGGCGAGTTCATCTGCTCCAGGCTTATGCTGCCTTGCACCACCCGGCAGCTCTCTAAAAAGCTCTTCGGCGAGATTACTACTCCCCTTCCACACATTCACATATGCTATTTTCTATTATCTTATCCGGCAAATTAAAATTTGTCAATGCCATTTTTTAAATTTTTCTATTTTTTTCTGCCAGCTCCAGCGCAAAATCTCCAAGCGCCTTTGCGCTGTTGTGTTTTACCAGCCTTGCGCGCGCCTCCGCCATTTCTTCCTGGCGGCTTTTATCCTTCAAAAGAAGGCCGGCTACGGCGCTGCCTGTAAAGAAATCATTTGTGATGCAGGCAAGGCTGTGGTTTGCAAAGTATACCTGGTTCCAACTTTCCACGCCCGGAAGCGGATCCATCAGCACAAGCGGCTTATCCTTTGTAAGCGTTTCCGTGCTGGTAAGCCCGCCGGGCTTGGTATAGACGATATCCGCCGCATCCATATATTCATCCAGGTTGTTTGTATATCCGAGGATTTTCATAAGCGGATAGGGCTTTGCGAATTCCTCCAGCTTCGCTTTCAGCCGCTTATTGCTCCCGCAGACTACGACAATCTGGCACTGCTGCGCGATCTGGCCCAAATCCTGCACGCTCTCTTCCAGGTGCCCAAGCCCCGCCCCGCCGGAGAGCACCAAAATGGTATCTATTTGCTCCAACCCGAGCTTTTTGCGCGCCTCCTCTTTTCCCTGGCGCTTTTCAAATTTTGGATCCACCGGAATTCCAAAGGCAAGCAGTTTTTCCTGCGAAACTCCTCTTTGTGTAAGCAGGGGCACAAGGAAATCTGCTGCAACGACAATATAGTCGATATCCACTTTCTCCCACATGCTGATAGGAGAGTAATCTGTATTGATGCCAATGCAGGGAATCTCCCGCTGCAGCAGCCCCGCCTCGCGGATTTTGCTCACCAGAATACAGGCCAGCACATGCGGGCAGATGATGACATCTGGGTCATACTCCTGAATATAGCGGGCAAGCTTGCGCTTTTGAAGATCGGCAAATTTAAAGGGGAGAGATTTTTCTACGCTCTGGTTTTCCTCGTATCCCCGAAAGATCATCTCCAGCGCTTCGGGCCGGTAGCGCGCAATAAAGGTATAGCCCTTATCCACGCCTTTCCCCACAGGCCGGCTGAGGTAGGTATAAGTATCCAGAATGCGGCACTGCACCTGCTTTTCTTCCAAATAGGACTTCACTGCCTTGGCGGCGGCATTATGCCCCTGACCAGATGTGATAGATAAAAACAACACTCGTTTTTGTTGATTCATAGCTCTTTCCTCCAAACCGCTGGCGCGGCTGAGATGCGTTGTATCGGCCATTGCCCTTTTTTATCTTACCATCTTGCGGCTTTCGCTTCAAGAACCGATGGAACAGATTTGTTTTTCCCGGAATATATGTTATTATAGTTTTTAAGCGACACGCAAAATTTCTTTGCAGTAAGGCGGGCTGATATGGGCAAAAAAATTGTACTGACGGGCGGCGGAACAGCAGGGCATGTAAACCCAAACCTTGCGCTGATTCCGCTTCTTAAGGCGCATGGCCTGGAGATCTCCTACATAGGCTCTGAGCGCGGAATCGAAAAAGAGCTGGTTGGCAAAACAGCTCTTCCCTTTTTTGGGATTTCCTGCGGAAAGCTGCGCCGCTATTTCAGCTGGGAAAACTTTTCAGATGTTTTTCGAATCCTCAAGGGCTATTCCCAATCCAAAAAAATCCTCAAAAAAATCCGCCCGGATATTCTGTTCTCCAAGGGCGGTTATGTGAGCGTGCCCGTCGTATTCGCGGCAAATAAGCTGAAAATTCCTGTGGTGATTCACGAAAGCGATTATACGCCAGGTCTGGCAAACCGCCTCTGCATTCCAAAGGCAGAGCGCGTATGCGTTTGTTTTGATGCCGCCTGCCAGCATATCCCTCAGGAAAAATGCATCAAGACAGGCGCCCCGGTGCGCCCAGAACTGTTTTTAGGCAAAAGGGAAAAAGGGCTCCGCTTTCTCGGGTTTTCAGGGGAAAAGCCAGTTCTGCTCATCATGGGGGGCAGCCTCGGGGCGCTTGCCATCAACCAGGCCATAGATGAAGTGCTCGATCAGCTCCTGGATCAGTTCGATATTGCCCATATTCGTGGCGCAGAAAAGCTTAACCCTGCCCTTAAGGGCAAAAAAGGCTATGCCCAATTTGAATATATTGGAAAAGAGCTGGCAGATCTTTTTGCCGCTGCAGATTTGATGCTCTCTCGCTCGGGAGCTAACGCAATTTTTGAAATACTTCCTCCCATGTTACATGGTATGCCAGCCCACTC
>USII01000064.1 GCA_900554725.1 uncultured Eubacteriales bacterium | reverse complement strand
GTCATGGCGACTTGATGCCCAGCCTTTTGCAGCGCCTGCACCAACTGCTTTTTCTGATGGGGCGAGACGCGGCCAAACACGGTATACTGCTCTGCGGCAGCCTCCAGCTCCTCCTGCGTTTTTAACTGGCTTAAATCCAGGTAGCGCTCCGCCCCTTCCAGGCCGGCCGCTGCGGCAATCGCCGAGACGGTTTTCGGGTTATCCCCCGAAATGACCTTGATGGCCACGCCTTCCTTTTTAAAGTATTCCAGCGTTTGGGCGGCATTTGGGCGCACAGCATCTGCAATGACAATGGCGCGCAGGGGCTGGATGGCGGGCAGCGGCAGCTCCGCCCCTACCGGGCCCTGCGCCAGCCCTGCCAGAATGACTCTGCTGCCCCGCTCCACCTGCTCCTGTACCTCGGAGGGAAGCGCATTTTCCGGGCAGAGCCGCTCGGGCGCGCCCAGCACCAGCGTCTGTCCATTTTGAAAGGACATGGCGCTCCACTTGCGCTGGGAGGAAAATGCCACCTTGGATGCCGGGGCGAGCGCATCGCTTTTTTTATAGAAGGCAGAGAGCGCCTGAAATGTGGCGTTATTGTCGTCCGTATGCGCAAGGAAGCTGCCCATAAGAGCCTGGAATTCCTCCTCCGGCTGGCCATTTAGGGAAATCTCCTCCTCTACCTGCATACGCCCTTCGGTGATGGTTCCCGTCTTATCCAGGCAGAGCACATCCACATGCGCCAGCGTTTCCAGAGCATACAGTTCCTGCACCAGCACATCTTTTTTGGCCAGGCTGATGACGCCTGCCGCCAGCGCGATGCTGATGAGCAGCACAAGCCCCTTGGGCAGCATGCCAAGCAGCCCAGCGGCCGTCCCTATGACGCTCTCAAAAAGCAAATCGCCCCTAAGAAAATAGGCCTGGATGAAGAGCAGGATGCCAAGCGGCAGGATAAAATAGCCGGTAAAGCGCGTCACCTTGCGCATAGAGGAGAGGAGCTCTGAATGCACCTTTCTATGCGCCCGCGCCTCCTCTGCGATCTTGGTGGCGTAGTTGGCCGAGCCAACATGCTCCACCCTGGCGCGGCACTTTCCGGAAATCACAAAGCTGCCCGAGAGCAGAAGGTCTCCCGCCTGCTTGCCCACAGGATCGCTCTCGCCCGTGAGCAGGGATTCGTTGACCTCCGCCTCCCCTTCCAGGAGGATGGCATCTGCGCAAACCTGGCGCCCGCTTTCCAGCAGCAAAACATCATCCAGCACCAGCTCCTCTACGGGGATGGTCATCGCCTTTCCCCCTCTTACCACCTCCGCCTTTGGCAGGGAGAGCAGAGAGAGCTTGTCCACCAGCTTTTTGGCCTTGATTTCCTGGAAAATCCCGATGGCCGTATTCAAAAGGATGATGGCCATAAAAAACAGGTTAGACCATGCCTGCACGGCTGCCAGCGCCAAAGCGATGAGCAGGTTAAACAGGTTAAAAAGCGTGCAGATATTATCCCGTACAATCTGGCCCGTGGTGCGCGAGATGGGCTCCGGGGCGGTATTTTGCAGGCCCGCCTCTTTTTGGGCAAGCACCTGCTCTTCTAAAAGGCCTTGGCTGGCCGATGGGTTGAGGCGTTTTTTTTCTTGGTTCATCTTTCTATCCTTTATGCGATATTCTCCGCGGCGCGGCACAACATACTAGGTATTATAGCATAAAGCGCCTGAGATCGGAAAAGAGCGGGGCGGAAAATGCACCGCAGCAAAAAATTTTACAATTTTTTCCGCACCCGCAGAAAAGCGGCCCATAGGGGCCGCCGGCGCTTCTTTTTGCTATTTTTCCATGACGGGGGAAAGATCTGCCCCGCCCTCCTTGATTTCCCGCACGAGCAGCGCGCGGATATAGCCGCGGTCGGTGCCTGTGGAATGCACGAAAAACCCCTGGCCATAGTAGAATCGAATGAGCCCGGCCATGCGCGAAGAGGTATGCAGTGCAATGGCTGCAATATCTCCCCTCTGCCGGCAGAGCTTTTCCGCCTCAGCAAGGAGCGCCCGCCCCACGCCCTGGCCCTGCGCCAATGTGCGAACTCCAAATCTGCTGATATATGCCACATCTCCCATCGCCTCAAGGCGAATGGAGCCCATGGGCTTTCCCCCCACCAGGCCTATCAGCACAACCTTCTTTTGCATATCTAAAAGGATATCCTGCTGTGTTTCCAAAAGGGCCTTTACCTTGCCCCTGCTGCCCAGCGCATCGGCATATTTCAAGAAGGCCTCCTGGGTGATCTCCCAAATGGCGGGAATATCCTCCTCCTGCGCCAGGCGCACCTCTACCGCCGCCAAAAACGGCATTTTCTCTGCTGCCTGCATGTTCCGCGCCCCCTCTAGAGCAGCGCTTCCAGGCATGTGCAGAGGGCATCTATTTCGCGCTCGCAGATGAGAAGCGGCGGCGCAAAGCGCAGCGTATTGCCGCCCGCCGTGCCGATTAGATATCCCTTTTCCAGAGCCTTTTGTGCAATATCCTTCGCAGATAATGGCTCCTTTAGTTCCATGCCCAAAAGAAGGCCCTTGCCGCGCACCTGCAGCACATTGCCGCTCTTCTGCGCCAGCTGCTGCAGCTTCTTTTTAAAATATTCCCCCGTCTTGGCGGCTTTTTCCACCAGTCCGCCTTCCAAAAGCTCTGCCATCACCGCCAGGCCAGCCGTGCAGGCCAGAGGGCCTCCGCCAAAAGTGGAGCCATGATCTCCCGCACAAAAGGCCGCGGCAACCTGCTCCTTTGCCAGAATCGCGCCGATGGGCATGCCGTTTCCCAGGGCCTTTGCCAGCGTCATGATATCCGGATGGATGCCATAGTGCTCATAGCAGAAGAGCTTTCCCGTGCGGCCCATGCCCGTCTGTACTTCATCCAGGATGAGCAGCAGGCCCTTTTTGCGGCAAAGCGCCTCCACCTGCCTCATATACTCCTCCGGCGCCACAATCACGCCGCCCTCCCCCTGGATGGCCTCCAGCATGATGGCGCATGTCTTTTCATTTATCGCCGCTTCCATGGCCGCGATATCTCCATAGGGCACATGGCAAAAGGAGGGCACAAGGGGGCGATAGGGTTTTTGATATTTTGCCTGGCCGGTTGCCGAAAGGGTAGCCAGCGTGCGGCCATGGAAGGAATTGCCGGCCGAAATAATTTCGTATTTCTCCTCTCCCTTTTCGTAGAAATACTTGCGCGCCAGCTTGATGGCGCCCTCGTTTGCCTCAGCGCCGCTATTGGCAAAAAACACCTTATCAAAACAGGAATTCTCGCAGAGCCGCTGTGCAAGCAGCGCCTGCTGCTCCACATAGTAGAGATTGGAAATATGGATGTATTTGCCCATCTGCTCGCACATTGCCCGGGTAAAGGCCGGGTGGGCATACCCGAGGCAGTTGACCGCGATTCCCGAAAAGAAATCCGTATATTCCCTGCCCAGGGTATCGTAGAGCGTGCAGCCCTGCCCGTGCGTAAAAGCAACGGGAAATCTCTTTCCAAATGTATTCATGTAATAGCGTTCATCGAGTTGTATGATCTGTTCCAGCTTCATTTTTCATGCTCCTTTACTACCATGGTCCCTATGCCCTTCTGTGTAAAAATCTCCAGCAGCAGCGGGTGCGGCAGCGTGCCATCCAGAATATGCGTGCGCTGCACGCCTTTTTTCAGGGAATCAATGCAGCCCTGCACCTTTGGAATCATTCCGCCGCAGATGGAGCCATCGTCTATCATTTTACAAACCTCCTCTATGCCGATGACGGGAATGAGCGTGCTGGCATCCTCCGCCCGGGTTCGGATGCCATCCACATCTGTCAGAAACATAAGTTTTTCCGCCTGAATGGCCGAGGCGATTTCCGCCGCTGCGGTATCCGCGTTGATATTATAGCTTTCGCCGTTCTTTCCTGCGCCGATAGGGGCCACGACGGGGATGTATTCATCGTCCGAAAGCAGCGTGAGCAGACTGGTGTTTACGCCCGTCACCCTGCCCACAAACCCGAGATCCACGCCGTTTTTGGGAGGCAACTTTTCGGCCTGCAGAAGAGAGGCATCTTTTCCACAAAGCCCGATGGCCTTAGCCCCAAGGGCGTTTAATTTGGAGACGATCTCCTGATTGATTTTTCCAGCCAGCACCATCTGCACCACCTCCATGGTGGGGGCATCCGTCACCCGAAGGCCGCCGGAAAACTGACTCTTAATGCCAAGAGCTTTCAGCGTTTTGTTGATCTCCGGGCCCCCGCCGTGCACCACGATGGGGTTTAGGCCGATATACTTTAAAAGCGCAATATCCTGCAGCACTTTGTGGGTCAGCTCCTCATTGAGCATCGCGTTTCCCCCATACTTTATGACGATGCGCTTCCCCGCAAATTTCTGGATATAGGGCAGCGCCTCCACCAGAATTTCCGCTTTATGCGCCAGCGTCAGCATCTCTTTTTGCATATCTTTTCCTTTCTGAAAAACATCCCCCCGGCCCCTTTTTCTTATAGGGGCGGCCGCCGGGTTTTACAGATACCAGGGCAGCGCGCCCAGGCCAGTCGTTTCATCCAGGCCGAACATCAGGTTCATATTCTGCACTGCCTGCCCGCCCGCGCCTTTTATCAGGTTATCCAGAACGGATACCACGATGATCTTTCCCGTCCGCTCGTCCACCTGAAAGCCGATATGGCACTGGTTGGAGCCCGCCACATGCTTTATCTCGGGCAGCTGGCCCTGGCTCAACACTTTGATAAAGGGCTCTTCTCCATAAGCTGCCTGGTAGCAGGCGGCCACATCCCCGCCCAGGTAATCCGCATAGCAGGTGGCCAGAATGCCGCGCTTCAGGGGCACCAGGTGGGGCGTGAAGGAGAGGATCACCTTCTGCCCTGCGGCAGCGGAAAGTTCCTGTTCGATTTCGCTGGTGTGCCGGTGCGTGGCTACGCCATAAGCCTTCATGCTCTCATCCACCTCGCAGTAGTGAAGCCCAGTGCTCGGCTTTTTGCCCGCCCCTGTGACGCCGGATTTGGCATCCACGACGATTCCCCGCCCCGAGGCGATCCCTCCGGCCAGCAGCGGCGCCAGCGCCAGGATGGCGCAGGTGGTATAGCACCCGGGGTTGCCCACCAGCCGCGCGGGCGCAATTTTTTCCCGATATAGCTCGCTCAAGCCATAGACGGCCCCTTCCAGCAGCTTGGGATAAGGGTGAGCTACCCGATACCACTGTTCATAAACTTTTACATCCCGGTAGCGGAAATCCCCGCTCAGGTCTATTACCCTTGCCCCGGCATCCATCAGCGCCTTCACATTTTCCGCCGATGCCCCGTGAGGCAGAGAGGTAAATACAATATCGCTCTCCTCCGCCACCTGGGCTGCTGGCAGGTTTTCCAGCAAAAGCCCGCTGCCCAGAAAGCTCGCATACAGGCCCTCTACCGCCTGGCCCGCGCTGCCGACAGAGCACAGGTGCGCGATCTCCACTTCCGGGTGCCCATAGAGCAGCCGTACCAGCTCAATTCCCGCATAACCTGTCGCGCCCATCACGCTTGCCCTTATCATCTTCGCATCGCCCCGCTTCCCTTTTTGATTGTTTTATTATACGCACTAATGTATAAAAATGCAATAAATTTTTATAAAAATTTATGAAAAAAATGAAAAAACAAAAGGCTATCTCCAAAATTTCCCGAAATTATCCACAAATTTTGCACAATCGTTTTTCCTATCACAGAAAAAACCGCATAAAAATAGGCCCCTTGGGGGAGCCCATTCCGGCCGGCGTGCCATCCGTCTTTTTGCCCGGGTTTCAGAATTTTCCGGGCGCCTCTTTTAGCCATTTAAATGCCAAATGGCATAGTTTAAATACCCCGCAAAGCTCACCCAGAGCAGATAGGGAATTTGCAGCAGCGCCGCCGGGCGATCCAGCTTCCAAAACAGCGCGATCATCCAAAGGATGAGGGCAAGCAGGAGCAGAAGCCAGAAAAAAGAAAACCCAAAGGCCTGCAGGTTAAAGAAGATCAGGCTCCACGCAAAATTTACCGCCAGCTGAACGCCAAAAACAGCGAGGGCCTTTTTGCGCCCGGGTGCATCCGTCTGATAAATGCGCGCCGCGCCGATGCCCATCAGCAGATATAAAACGCCCCAGGCAATGGGAAAGGCAAGATCCGGCGGAGTCAGGGAAGGTTTTAAAA
>USII01000063.1 GCA_900554725.1 uncultured Eubacteriales bacterium | reverse complement strand
CGGCAAGGATGGAGAAGATCTCATCATCAAAGTGCCGGAGGGAACGGTAATCCTGGATGAAAAGACGGGGCGCGTTGTGGCAGATTTGCACTCGGGCATACCGCGCGTCATCCTAAAAGGCGGCCGGGGCGGAAAGGGCAACGCCAATTTTGCCACGCCCACCAGGCAGGCGCCGAGGTTTGCCCTGCCCGGCAGAAAAACGGCTGCGCGCAAGGTGATTCTGGAGCTGAAATCCATTGCAGATGTGGGACTTGTCGGTTTTCCAAGCGTGGGGAAATCCACGCTGCTTTCAGTGGTATCCGCGGCAAAGCCCAAAATTGCGGATTATCATTTTACGACGCTTTCCCCAAACCTCGGGGTAGTTGGTGCGGGGGAAAACAGTTTTGTAATGGCGGATTTGCCCGGGTTGATTGAAGGTGCAAGTCAGGGAGCGGGGCTCGGGCATGATTTTCTGCGCCATGTGGAGCGGACGCGCATGATCCTGCATGTGGTGGATGCTTCGGGCATGGAGGGGAGAGACCCTGTGGAGGATTACTACAAAATACGCCAGGAACTCAAGGCATATAGCCAGGAGCTTTCCCAGCGCAGGGAGATTGTTGCTGCGGCAAAGATGGACCTGCCAGGTGCGGAAGTGGGCTATGAATGGCTGAAAGAAGAGCTGGAACCCAAGGGAATCCCTGTATATCCCATTTCCGCGGCGACAAAACAGGGCATCAAGGAACTGGTTGCGGCAATTTCCCGGGAGCTTTCGAAGCTTCCGCCCGTGCAGAGGATTCAGGAAGAGGGCGTGATCGAAGAATGGCAGACGATGGATAGTGAGCTGGATTTCCAGCTGAGCCGTGGCGAAGATGGAATTGCAGAAGTCAATGGCACGCTTATCGACTCCATCTTTGCGCGCATTGACCCGGAAGATCCGGATTCCATGCGGCATTTTGCAAAACTCTTGGAGGATATGGGGATCATCCAGGCGCTGCGCGATTTTGGTGTTCGGGATGGGCAGGAAGTGCGCCTGAATGGCGAGCCCTTCGATTTTGTGGATTAAGGAGCAGTAGGATAAAATGACATGCAAGCAAAGAGCGAAGCTGCGCGCTATGGCAGCGAAAATAGAGCCCATTCTCTATATCGGCAAAGAGGGGATTACGGATCATACTCTGGCTGAAGCTGAAGATGCGCTGGTGGCAAGGGAGCTGGTAAAAGGAAGCGTGCAGCGCGGCTGCGCATATTCTGCCAAGGAAGCACTGCATATTCTAGCAGAGAAACTAGGGGCGGAACCAGTGCAGTTTATTGGAAGAAAGTTTTCCCTCTACCGCCGCAATGAAAAAAAGCCCGTCATCGAGCTCTAGGATTTGAGCATCCTGGGCCGCGTTGCTCGAGACGGGGAGGGATGGATGTGGCGCCTATTGCTGCGCAGACTGCTTTTTCCCTAAAATCCAGCAGGATAGGGAGAGGGCAAAACAGAGTGCCGAGGCAAGCGGGTATAGAATGGAATAGCCCGTAAGGGCATACCAGCACAGCAAAAAGAGGCCCAGCAGCAGATAAACCTTGGCCTTTTCCTTGCGCAGAAAGCGGCTTTTTGGGCTTTCCGCTGTGGGGCGGGAGATTTTGGCTGCGAGCGCCTTTTGCAGCTCTTCCTGTGTTGGGGCGATGAGAGGATGTTCAAGCTGTAAAAACTCCTCTTGGCCGAGCAGCACAATTTCGGTTTGCAAACGGCGGGACATGGCGCCGGCTTCCTCCTGATAGGGCGCGGGGGAGAGCAAAAATGCCTTTTGCGCACCCAGTTTTTTCAGCTTGCGGTGCAAAATCAGAATTTGCTGCACGCCTACGGGATCTTCCGGATGGTTTTGCAGCGCGCAGCAGAACAGACCTCGATCTGCAAAATACAGGCCGCCCAGCGTCTCTTCCCCGCCTTGGGCGCCATGCTTTTTGAAAATCTCCCGGCAGATTTCCCAAAAATCTTCATCGCAAAGAAGCGAAAGCTTTTCAAGCGTGCATTCGTTGCGCAGGGCGACAAGCTCTTTTGAAATATATTTTTCCAGGCTGTAGCGGGAAAAACCCATATAAAGCACGATGAGCAGGGCTGAAAGCGTCAGCGCAAGCACAATAGCCTGGCGCAGCCCGGTATGCATGCGCCAAAAGAGAAAAAACAGGGCGAAACTCAACGCGGCTGAGCCGAACAGCAGATCCAACGCCCGGGCAAACAAGTTCTTGCCGCCGCGGCGCTTTCGTTTGAAATAGCGGATGGCGCGCTGATCAAGATGCATATCCACCCCTCCTTTTAAAATTTCATTTCTTCTATTATTTGCCGGTTTTTCCGTAATCATACAGGAAAGCGCAATTGTATGGGAGGGAGGAATCGTGTATAATAAGCCCACAGGAGGACAGCATGAGAATAAAAAGTATCGCCGGGCAAAGCGCGCAGCCGGAGGTTTTCGGCCAGCGCCGCATCGGTGTTTTTGGGGGGACATTCAATCCACCACATTTGGGCCATCTGCTGATCGCGGATCAGGTATACCGGGAATTCGGGCTGGAAAAAGTGGTGGTGCTGCCTGTCGGCATTCCCCCGCATAAGGCGCAAAATGTAGTTCTGGGGCGTGTGCTGCGTGAGCAGATGTGCGCTCTGTTTTGCAGGGAGCGCAGCTTTTTGGAACTCTGCACAATGGAGCTGCAGCGGGAAGGATATACCTATACGGTGGATACGCTGCGCGCCTTTGAGCGAATGCGAAAGCCAGACGAAAAAATCTACTATATTATCGGGACGGATACGCTCTTTCTGCTGGAAACCTGGAAGGAGCATGAGGTTGTGCTAAGCGGGCGGCTTTGCGCGTTTCTATGCGTGCCCCGCCCGGGAGATGCTCCAGCACAGGTTTTGCAAAAGCAGCAGGAGCTGCAGGAAAAATACGGCGTGGAAATTTTAATTTCTTCCGGGCAAGGGCCGGATATTTCCTCCACCAAGGTGCGGGAAGCCTTTCTTGCGGGGGAGGATGTGAGTGGCATGGTCCCCGGAAGCATTCTGCGGTTTATGGAGGAAAACCATGTATTCCAAGGAGCTTAGGGAGAAGTATCTTAGGGCGCTGGAGCCGAGGCTGACGCCTAAACGGCTCCGGCACAGCCTGGGGGTAGAAAAGATGGCGGGGCAGCTGGCAAAAGAATATGGGGAAGACCCGCAAAAAGCGGAAATTGCCGGGCTGTTGCACGATTACGCCAAGTATATTCCAGATGAGCAGATGCTGGAATACGCAAAAAAATTCGGGATTGCCCTTTGCCCCGCATACGAGGAAAAGCCCAATCTGATGCATGGCCCTGTGGGCGCAAAGCTGGTGGAGCAGGAGCTTGGAATTTGCGATCCGCAAATTCTAAGGGCCATTGCGCTGCATACGACGGGCGCCTGGGGCATGAACAAACTGGAGGAGATTCTATATCTGGCAGATCTGCTGGAGGAAAGCAGGGACTTTGAGGGCGTTTCTCAACTGCGAAAGGTACTGAAGGAGAAGGGGCCGGAAGAGACGATGATCTGTGCGCTGGAGCGGGAGCTGGAGTTTTTGCAGGCGCGCGGGAGCACGATTCACCCGAATACCCAAGGGGCATATGAATGGATGAAACAAAAAAAGGAGAAACAGGGATAAGTGGCAGTTTTTAACCAGGTATTGATGGGGCTGGCGCAGCTCCTGGATGAAAAGAAGGCAGAAGATATTGTTCTGCTGGATGTGGCGAGGCAGACAATCCTTGCTGAAAATTTTGTGATCGCAACCGGGCGCTCTCCGGCGCAGATCCGCATGCTGGCAGATGAAACAGAGCGGTATATGGCAGAGCATGGCATCCTAAAAAAGCGCATGGAAGGATATGGGCAGGCGCGCTGGGTTGTTTTGGATTTTGGAGATGTGCTCGTGCACATATTCCATAGGGAAGAGCGCGATTTTTACGATATTGAGCGGCTTTGGAAGGATGGCGATAACTTCCTCGAATATAAGGGAAGCCCGGAATTTAAAGCGGGCCTTTAAGTGCGAAATCAAGAGAGAAAATATAGACAAAGTATGAACAGTCGACAAATTGCGCTATTTTTTATTCCAAAATTATGTCGGCTGTGTTATACTACTTTAGTATCTGACTTTTTGAGTTTTCGCAATGTCAAGGGGGTTATGCTGTTGAAGCGTAATTTGCTTTATAAGATATTTGTCGCGCTGATTGCGTTTATGATAGTTTTTTCCGCGGTTTATTGGGTGTTCGCGGAGGAAATCAATCCGGAGGAGATGACGGCCAATGCCGTCATGCTGCTCGATCAGGATACGGGGGCCGTCCTATATGAAAAAAATCCGGATATGCAAGTTGCCCCGGCCAGCACGACCAAGCTGCTTACGGCAGTTGTTGTGCTGGAACACCTGCAGCTTACAGATGAGATAACCGTGGGCGGAGAAGTTTCTGTTTCCGGCTCGCTGATGGGCCTTAAGCCCGGGCAGACGGTGACGGTCGAGACGCTCCTCTACGGCATGTTCCTGTGCTCTGGCAACGATGCCGCCGTTGCGTTGGCGGTTAAAATTGCCGGTTCTACGGATAATTTCGCGGCGATGATGAATCAAAAAGCCAAAGAAATTGGCATGAGCCATTCCAATTTTGTTACAGTATCCGGCCTGGATTGGGAAGGGCACTATACCACAGCGCGGGATATGGCTATTTTGACGCAGTATGCGGTGAATAACGAGACGATCATGCGCATTGCCGGAACCAAGACATATACTGCGACAACCGTGGACAAGACAACCAATTTCAAAATGGAGAATACCAACCGGCTGCTCTATACGCCGGAAGTGACAGACCCCAATACGCCGCCCTATACAAACTATGAATACGAATATGCCACGGGCATGAAAACGGGCTCCACAAGCAATGCCGGTGGCTGCCTGATTGCCACTGCTCAAAAGGATGGGAGGCACTTGATTGCGCTGATCTTCGGAGATGCCTCGAATCAGGGGGAGCAGCGCTGGACGATGGCCCGGAAGCTCTTTGAATATGGCTTTAACGAATATTCCAGAATTTCTATGGAAGAGATCGCTCCCGAGCAGATGCAGATAGATGTGGCAAATGCTCCGGTGGTGGATAATGTGGCCATGAAGCTCAAGTGCGCGCCCGCCGGCACGGGGGCAGATGCCTCCATTGTGTTGAAAAATGATGTGGATCGCTCCAATATCAGCGTGGAGATTACGCCAAACGAAGGGCTTGCAGCTCCCATCCTCATGGGGGATATTGTGGGAACAGTGGTGATAAAGAGCGGCGAACAGACGATTTTTTCCGGGGATCTGGCAGCAGCTGAAGATATGATGAGCAACGAGGAATATCAGAAGCTGGTGGAAAACGCCAACGCCAATAAAGTGGGCACGGTGGACCTGGAAGATCCTTCCGCTGGCGCAAAGAGGATTGGAAAATATGTTTGGCTTTGGCTGCTGATCCCCGCCGCGCTGATCGTATTTCTCATTATTCGCACAATTACCGCAAAGCGCAGCCGCAGAAGGCGCTATTCTCCCCGCCGCAGCAGGATGAGCAGGATGGGCAGGATGAGCAGAAGGAGAAGAGTGGGATCGGTATACCGCCCCAAGCGCCGGCGCAGATTCTAACAAAAAACGAAGAGGATTTCCTCTTCGTTTTTTGTTAGTCCCATACGATTGCCCCTTCCCCTGCAAGGAGAAATGCATATGCGCCGGCATCAAAAAAGAGGAGCATTATCCCAGCGCCTAAAATATGCCATTCGCCCAGCAAATAAATTTTACAGCAGGCTTGAGGCATTGCCGTGCTCTTTGCCCTGGCAAAATGCACAGGGAGCGAAAAGAAAGAGGGAGAAAGCGTGATTTTCCGCCGCGACAGAATCAGGAGGGTACAGGAAGAAGCATCTTTTGCGCTTCTTCCTGTGCAGATGCATATGCGATATAAAGGCGCACATCCTAAAAAGGATGTGAGGGCATGTTTTGTGGAGCCTCTTGCCCTGCTCTCTTGGAGCATTGGCGCTAAAAGTGTGTGAAAAAATGAAAGGAAAGGCCTTGAAATTTTTGGGCAACTCTGCTACAATACAGAAAGGCGTCGATAAGGCCGTCGCCGGCAGCAGCGCCCGAGATGGAGAAGTATCGAAGTGGTCATAACGAGCGCGACTCGAAATCGTGTTGCCCGAGAGGGCACGTGGGTTCGAATCCCACCTTCTCCGCCATTCCAATGCGGGCAAGGTGAGACCAGGGA
>USII01000062.1 GCA_900554725.1 uncultured Eubacteriales bacterium | reverse complement strand
GTCAAATTTCTCGCCGTCAATGCTGCCGGAATAGTCGATGTTCACCTGGTCTCCGTCCTCGATGGCGCGGTCGGTGATCTGCTCGGGCTTGGCGTACTGGGCCATGATGCTGTCGATCTGCGCCTGCACGTCCTCATCGCTCACGTCGGCGGTGCCGGCGGCCAGGGGAATGGCGGCGTAATCGGCGGGCAGCGTTACGTAATCCAGCGCGGTGACGCCGTCAATGTGGCCGTTTTCAGCCAGGCCCTTGCTGTAATCGATGCTCTCCGCGCCGGCGGATGTGCTGGAAGACGCGCTGGCGGAAGCAGACACGCTGGCGGAACCGGATGCGCTTGTGCTGCCGGAAGAGAAACATTTATCCCAGCTTTCGGGCGAAGATATAGAGATCGTTTACGGGGATATCCGTTCCAAAAAAAGCCTGGAATCCTTCTTTCAAAACCCGGATCACCAGGAGCTCATCGTCGTGCATATGGCGGGCATCGTTTCCATTTCTTCCGGGCATTTGCAGGCAGTAAGCGATGTCAATGTCGGCGGGACAAAAAACATTGTAGAGCTATGTAAAAAGCATAGGGTGAAGCGGCTTATATATGTCAGCTCCGTACATGCGATCCCAGAGCTTCCCTCTGGGCAGACCATTCGGGAAATCAGCCAGTTCGACCCTTCCTCTGTCATCGGGCTGTATGCCAAAACAAAAGCTGAGGCGACGCAGCTGGTGCTGAACGCCGCAAAAGAAGGGCTAAATGCAAGTGTTGTGCACCCTTCGGGCATCATTGGCCCTTACGACTACGGCCGAGGGCACCTGACCCAGCTTGTCATCGATTATCTGAAGGGCCGCCTTACGGCCTGCGTCAATGGCGGGTATGATTTTGTGGATGTGCGGGATGTTGCCAAAGGCATTTTAGCCTGCTGTGAAAAGGGAGAGGCCGGCGAATGCTATATCCTCTCTGGCCAATATCTTGCCGTGAAAGATCTGCTCTACCATCTGCATCTGCTCACCGGCAAGCGCGCCATCAAGACCATCTTGCCCCGCTGGTTTGCCAAGCTGACTGCTCCGCTGGCAGAGCTCTACTATAAAATCCTGCGCCAGCCGCCACTTTTTACCTCGTATTCCCTCTATACGCTGGCCTGCAATGCGAACTTTTCCCATGAAAAGGCGACGCGCTCGCTGGGCTACCAGACGCGCTCGCTGGATGAAACTCTGCTGGATACGGCAGCATGGCTCAAAGCCCAGGGGCGGGTATAGCGGTTGAGGTTTGCCGGGCAGTCCTGCATGGTTGCCCAAGGGGGGCGTGAGAAAAGCAGGCAGTGCAATGGCACCGTTGTTTCCCGCGCAAGCCGGAGAAAAGTGCAGTTGCTCCAATGGAGCGCTGCACTTTTTTATTTGCTCTGACAGTGCGAGAGAAAGCTGCGGGCGCTGGCTGTCGCAGCCTATTTCCCAGGGCGCTTATCCTGCCTCTTTCTTGTAAAGCAGGCCAAAAAATGTTAGAATGTCGGGTAGCGAAAAACGGAATTTGGAGTTTGCGATGAATTTTCTAATTTTTCTTCCCTACCTGCTCCTGTTTCCCTATGCGTGTTTTGGACTGATAGACCGCGCGCAGAGGATGGAACGCCCGGTGGAAAGCCTGTTTTGGTCTGTATCGGCCGCGTTGATTCACATCTTTCTCCTTTCCACGGCGCTGGCTCTGGTTCAAGCATATCGCTTTTGGCTGCTCATGGCGATTTGTTATGCGCTGACTGCACTGCTGATGCTTATCACAGCAAAACTGCACCTGCTCTATTCCCCTAAAAAACTGTTCTTACGGCTAAAAAGCGGCCATTTGCGCGCACTGCCGGCTCTCATTGTCGTAGCAGCATTTGTCCTTTACGCCCTGTTTCCCGTCTCTCATCTTTTGGGTGGGCGGGATTCCGGCCTATATCCCTTAAACGCGATCCATATCTCCCGGGAGGGCGGAATTTTCTATGAGAACGACGAGCATCTCAACGAATCTTATGAAGAATATAAAGATATCATTTCCCTTGGCTATCCAGGCCTGTATTCCAATTTGGACAGTTTCCTAAACGATCCGGAGTATCTTTCTTATCCCTTGGGGGAATTTTTTGAAAATCCGGAGCCAGGCGAAATAAACGCCCAGTTCATGCCCGGGCTTTCCGCGCTTCTAGCAGTAGGCTATGATATTGGCGGTTTGCCAGTCATGCTTCGGGTAAACGCCCTGGTGGCCGTATTCTGCCTTTTGGCGCTATACTACTTCACCCGCCGGTTTTTTGGAGAAAATGCGGCGTTGTTTGCCCTATTGTTTTTGGCCATCTGTCCTGCGCAAATTTGGGCCGCGCGCATTACGCTGACGGAAATTCTGGCGCAGTTCCTGTTTTTCCTGGCATGCTATTGCTTTGCCGCCGGATGGGAGAGAGGGCAGAAATCCCGCTCGCTTCTTGGGGGATTTTTTCTTGGAATCAGCCTTATGGTGCGCATAGATGCCTATATCTATGGCCTTGGGCTGCTGTTTTTGACGGCATACTGTACTATCTTTAACAGAAAGGCCCTCCAGTACCTGCGGCCAGGCGCGCTCCTGTATGCGCTTCTTGGGGTTTTTGCCATGGTGTGGGGACTGCTGTTCTCCCGCAGCTATTTTACAAGCCATCTGGAATCGGGCTCGCTCAAGCTCATCGCGCTTGCCAATGTGCTGCTTCTGGTATTGACCGGGTTTTTGGATATTCTGGGCGCCCTGCTGGCAAAAAAGCGCCCCCAAAAGGATTGGCTTTGCCTGATGTTTGCCAGCAAAAAGGGGGCGCTTCTTACCAGCCTCGCTTTTCTAGCCGGGTTTGCGCTGCTGTATTTCCTGCGCCCCATCCTGCCCCATGGGGAAAAGGCCTCTTCCATCTTTGCCTCCCGCTCGATGATAGAGTTCTGCTGGTATATTTCCATTCCCGCCGTTCTGCTTGCCATATACGGCCTATATCGCTTTTTGCGGAAACGCGGAGAAAAGGTCGCCATTCTGTTTGTGTTTTTTGCCATTGGAATTTCGAATCTTCTGGTTTATCTGCTTTGGCCTTCCATCACGCCAGATCATATCTGGGCTTCCCGCAGGTGGATTACAGTATGCATTCCTTTTCTTCTCATATTGGCCGGGTATGGCCTTTGCAGCATTCGCTTTTCCAAATGCCGCGCCCTGGTTTCCCGTGCCGCGCAGGGGGTGCTCTGTGCAGCCGTCTGTGGCTACCTTCTCTATCAATCCTCCCCCTTCCTATTTAGACGAACGCTTTCTGGCATTGCAGATCAGTATGAGCAAGTAGCGGAGGATTTGGATTCGGATACCGTGTACTTCTCGCATTCCACAGAGCTTTCATCGTATCTGCGCTTTGTCTACGGAAAGCAGCTCTATCGCTTGGCGCAGGAGCTGGAGCCCGAGGCAGTGGATGAATTTCTCTCCTCCCAGGGAGTACTGCACTGCTTTGGCGCACACCCCTATACTTTCCTCAATCCCTTCAACTACCAGGTGACGCAGGAATCCGAAGGCACCATTTCCGGCCTTTATCTGGAGCAGACCATCTCTTCCTATCCGCGCAGGATGGTGGAGATGATCTACCCTGCCAGCACCTATGCCGTCCGCAAGCCCAGTGAGCCTATTCATTCCATCTCGCTTCCCCTCTCCATATTCTCAAGCTACAACAATGTATCGGAAGATCCTTCCCTGCTGCGCTCGGATGGCACAGAGCGCCACCTTCTCTTTGGGCCCTATCTGCATCTGGAAGCCGGCTCGTATACCGCAGAAATTACCCTCCGCCTTGTAGAGGGGAGCGGCCGCGCTGCCATTGTGAACTATTGTGCAGCGGGCAAAGTTTCCGGCGAGATGCAGCTCACTTCCCAGGATTTTGATTCCAGCGGCATGTGCACTCTGCGCCTTCCCATTGCGCTGGATTCGGATGTGGAGGATTTTGAGCTGCGCATCGTCTCCGTTTTGGGCACAACGCTGGAGATTTCCGATGTCACTTTATTCAAAGAGCCATAACACTCTGGTGAATTTCAGAATACAAAACAGAGCGGAAGAGAATTTCTTCCGCTCTGTTTCATTTCCAGCTTGCCCTGCCCTTGCCTCAACAGCCGACGCCATAATACCGGAACAGCTGCTTTGCCTCCTGGTTTTTAGAAAAAACATTTCTCAGATCAAAAAACAGATCTCCCCGCATGCCCGCCCGGGCGCGTTTTAAATCCGCTCCCCGGAACTGATGCCACTCTGTCATCAAAACGATGCCATCCGCTCCGCAGGCTGCATCGTATTCATCCTCGCAGTAGCAAATCTGCCCTTCATAGCGCGCAAGCCGCCATTTGCTTTCCCGCATGCCTTCCGGGCAATAGGCGCGCACCTGCACGCCCGCTTCCGCCAGATCGGCGATAATATCCAGGGCAGGCGCTTCGCGCATATCATCCGTCTCCGGCTTAAAGGAAAGCCCCCAGACGGCAATGGTGCGCCCCTTCGGCTGTTCCAGCGCATCCAAAATGCGCCGGGACATTTTTTTCTTTTGCTTTTCGTTTGCTGCAATCGCGGCCTCTATCACCATCATCTGCTCTCCATTTTGCCGCGCCATTTCTGCGACTGCTCTGGTATCCTTTGGAAAGCAGGAGCCGCCATACCCCGGCCCCGCATGCAGAAATTTTGGAGAAATTCTGCCGTCCATCCCCATTCCCCGGGCGATTTCCTGCACATTCGCTCCCACCTTTTCTGCAAGCAGCGCCATTTCGTTGATAAAGGAAATTTTGACCGCCAAAAATGCATTGGAAGCGTATTTTACAAGCTCTGCCGTTTCCAGATTTGTAAACAGGAAAGGCGTCTGGTTGATATATAGAACATCGTAAACCTGCTTCATAATAGCGGCCGCCCGCTCACTCTCGGTGCCTATCACAACGCGGTCTGGCGTGAGGCAATCGCGCACCGCCTTTCCTTCGCGCAGAAATTCCGGGTTGGAAACAACATCAAACGAGAGCTCCTCACCCCTTTTTTCCAGTTCCCTGCGGATGATCTCCTGCACTTTTCTGCCTGTGCCTACCGGCACTGTGGATTTATCTACGATGACTTTATAGCCATCCAGATACCTGCCAATCTGCTGGGCGGCCTCCTGCACATAGCGCAGATCTGCGCTGCCATCTTCCTGCGGAGGCGTGCCCACCGCGATAAAGATCACTTCGCTCTCCTGCACCGTTTGCTGCATATCCCAGGTAAAGCGCAGCCGCCCGCGGCGCACATTTTTTTCCATCAGCTCTCCAAGGCCGGGCTCGTAAATGGGAAGAATCCCTGCATTTAACTTTTGGATCTTTTTTCGATCCACATCCATGCATAGCACACTCATTCCAAATTCTGCCAGTATTACGCCCTGCACAAGGCCTACATACCCTGTGCCCACAACGCCAATTTTTTTCATGTGCCTCTCCTATTTCGCCCGGCTGAACTTGATTGCCTTGACTCCCGCTTTCCAAAGGGAAGGGAAGTGCAGCAGCAAATTGGAATATCCCTGGTTGGCCAACGGGCAGGCGCAGTTCTTCTCTCTAATATACCTGCGCACCTCTTTTGCCCGATCCGAATGCCAGAGTTTTTGGAAATCGTAGTCATAATCGCGCAAATTGCCCATCTGCTTATCATAGCCGAGAACGCAGCAGGGCCAGACGCCGCCATCATAGTTGATATGCACATTGGATACGCCGGCATAGCAGGGGATCACCTGCCTCTTTTCCTTCAAGATGCGCCCGGCAATATCGTAATAGACAACGCGCATGGCCTCTGTCGTCTTGGCCAAGCTTTTTTTGCTGGCAATGTTTTCCTCTATTTTCCGGGCGAATTCCCGAATGAGGCGCTGATAAGTTTCGGCATCCGGCGTAATGGGATCTCCAATATTGAAAAATTCCGTGCGCTGCTCGGCCACCTCGTTGCGATAGCTCTCCACACCCAGCGAATGCACAAAATCCTCGATCTCGCTTAAGTGATCGATATTGAAGTTGGAAATGACAGTGCCCAACTCCAGATGGAAGTTCGGATAATCCTGCTCAACTTTTTTTAGAATCTCTATCGTTTCCAGCAGCTTTTCAAAATTGCCCGCAGGCGACAGCAGCTCAATCATCGCCCGTCCGTCTCCTGCAAAATATCCATAAGCGCGTGCGCAAGCTGGTCGGGGCAGGAGGTATCCTTATACCCGCAGGTGATACCCTCCAGCCTGTCAATCGCATCCACTGCCCTCATTCCCGCAATAAGTGCGCAGATTCCGCTTGTGTT
>USII01000061.1 GCA_900554725.1 uncultured Eubacteriales bacterium | reverse complement strand
GATCTACACTAGATCGCTCGTCGGCAGCGTCAGATGTGTATAAGAGACAGCCTCAGTTCTGCGCTTCGCCCAGAGCATTTTCCCCCATATCTGCCCAAATGCGCCAAAGAGCATAAAAAAAGAAGCTGCTATGCAGCTTCTTTTTTTATTTTACTCTTCTTCTGCCTGCTTGAACAAATCGGCAAGGGAGGTTGTTGCCTCCTCCACAGGGGGAAGTGTATAGGAATCTTCCCGCTCTCGCTTTGCATGCTTGGCAGGCTTCTCCTCGCCCTCTTCATCCTGCCGCGGTGTTTCGATCAGTGCGCGCATGGAAAGGCTGATTCTGCGCTTTTCCGCATTGACTTCCAGAATTTTGGCCTTAACCGTCTGCCCAAGGGAAAGCACATCCTCAACTTTCTCAATGCGGCGGTTTGTCACCTGGGAAATATGGATCAGGCCGTCCACCGTGGGCTCCAGCTCCACAAAGGCGCCGAAAGGTGCAATGCGCACAACCTTGCCCTCGATAATATCACCCACATGGTATTTTTCGGGAACGAGATCCCAAGGCTTGGGCTGAAGCTGCTTATAGCCAAGAGAGATTTTCTTCTTTTCCGGATCGACATTCAGAATCTTTACATCGATCTCCTGACCCTCTTTGAGGACATCCTTGGGATGCTTGATGCGCACCCAGCTGATATCCGTGATATGGAGCAGGCCATCCACACCGCCTACATCGACAAAAGCGCCAAAATCTGTCAGGCGTTTTACGACGCCGCGCACAGCAGAACCCTTTTCAAAGCTCTCGAAAATGGCACGCTCATGCTCTTCAAGCTGCTGCTGAAGCGCCGCCTTATTCGAGAGAACAAAGCGCTTCTGGCGCTTATCGATATCAATAATCTTGACAGGAAGCGTCTGCCCGACAAATATGGAAAGATCCTCCACATATTTGAGGGAGAGCTGGGAAGCCGGGATAAACGCATCATACCCCTCCAGCTTTGTCAGCACGCCGCCCTTGATGACTTTTGTGACCGTCACATCATAGAACTTATCCTCATCCAGGTTCTCAATGAGCTCTTTCCATCTCAGCTGGCTCTCAATCTTTCTTCTGGACAGGCGCACATTGCCCTCTCCATCGTTGAGAGTGATGATTTCCGCCTCGATTTCATCTCCCGGGTGGTACGCCTCTGTAAGCGGGATATCTTCCGAGAGCGCCAGATCCTCTTTTTTGATCAAACCATCGGATTTATAGCCAATATTGACACAGATTTCGTCTTCCGTGACTTGAACGATTGTCCCCTTCACAAACTGGCCTCTTCTTACCTTTACAAAGGTCTTCTCCAGCTGGGAAGCAAAATCGTCCTCATCTTCTTCAGCCTGCGCCTGCGGTACAGCTACCTCCTCAACAGCAGGCTCCGCCTGCTCTGCTGCCACATCCTGATTTGCTACCTCCGCTTCCTGGGCAGCGACAACCTCTTCAGTTGCCTGAGCTTTTTCCAGTTCACTCATCCGTGTTCTTACCTCCTCAATGATCCAATCCGGTACAGATGCACCGGCGACAAGGCTAATTATATCACAATTTTGGAAATTTTCAAGAGTGATTTCGCCTGCAGACTCCACATAAAAGGTATTTTTACAATATTTTCTGGCGATCTCGAAAAGCTTTCGCGTATTGGAGCTTTTTTTATCCCCAATCACCACAACAGCATCTGAGATTCCCGCCAGCTGCGCGGTTTCCCTCTGCCGTTCCAGCGTCGTCTCACAGATGCTGTCAAATAGAACAGATTTTTGCGCCTTCTTTTGAATTTGTGCGTAAACTTCTTCCAGGAGAGCATGAGTGATCGTCGTCTGCGCAACCACCAGCGCGCTTTGCAGCGCGGGCAACTCCTGGGCTTCCTGCACACTTCCCACTACCCGCGCGCCCGGCCCCGCCCAGCCTTTGATGCCCACCACTTCCGGATGTTCCGATTTTCCCACAATCAGGATGCTCTCATAGTTCCGCTGCTCTTGGCTGACTTTTTTATGGATGCGCGCCACAAAAGGACAGGTTAAATCCACATATTGCAGGCCGCGATCTTTCAGTTTTTGATAAAGCACCGGAGGAACGCCATGCGAGCGTATCAGCACGCAGGCCCCTTTGGGGACATCCTCCACACGCTCCACGGAGGAAATGCCCTTTTCCCGCAGATAATCCACAAACCGCTGGTTGTGAATCAGATCTCCCAAGCTTACGAGCTGTTTCCCTTCCCGGGCAAGCTCCAGCGCCTTTTTCACAGCGCGCTGTACACCAAAACAAAAGCCCGCATGTTTTGCCAAAAGAATGCGCATTACTGTTTCACCTGCAGCTTCAGCTCCAACACTTTATCCCGTAAGTATTCAGAAACCTCCTTGACGGTTTCTGAGTTGTAGAGCTTTGTATTGCCAAAATTCGTGTTTTTCAGATCGATCATCTTGCCGGCGACAATATAAGTGCGGTGAAAGGGCCGCACAGGCGAAATATATACAGGCAGCACCGGCGCCCCGGATCGCAGCGCGATCATGGCTGTCCCATGCTGGAAGGGCGCTATAACGCCATTCCCCGTCAGGTTTCGCCGGCCTTCAGGGAAAATCCCCATCGTTTTCCCTTCATTCAGCACCTGCAGAGCCGTTTTAATTGCGCCAAGATCCCCCTTGCCCCGATCTACTGGAAACGCGCCCAGCCAGCGCACCAGCCAGGAAACAAACGGATTTTTAAACAGCTCTTTTTTGCTCATATAGTAGATCTTCTGCTTCATGATAAGGTGCATGAAAATAGGGTCTTTGCCGCTCACATGATTGGCGATCAGGATAATCTTACCCTGGTGATTCAGATTTTCCTTCCCAATCAGCTTGATTCGATACAGAAGAAAAAAGAAAGGGCGTGCGACCCATTTTGCAACTCTATAGATCATTTGGGTATGCCTCTCTTGCTTTTTTTACAACAAATCTCACAACTTCCTCTATGCCCATATGCGTCGTATCCACTAAAATGGCATCTTCTGCCTGGCGCAACGGGGCAAATTCGCGCTCGCTATCCGTCTTGTCGCGGGCGGCGATTTCCGCCTCCAGCTGCTCGATGGGGCGCTCCTGCCCGCCTGCCTTTAGCTCAAGATAGCGGCGCTTTGCCCTCTCCTGCACGCTGGCGGTGATGAAGAATTTGGCCTTCGCTTTTGGGAGCACATATGTCCCTATATCCCGGCCGTCCATGATGATATCATATCGCTTTGCCACATCTCTTTGAATCGCCACAAGCGCCAAACGCACCGCAGGGATTACGGCAATATCGGAAGATCCTTTTGTCGCCTGAGGTGTGCGGATCTTATCCGTCAAATCCAGACCGTTTGCCAATACGCGCTGTCCTTTTTGCGTATAGACAACAGAGATTTCGATTTTCTCCAGCGCCTGCTGCACCTTTTCATGCTCGCAGATATCGATGCCCTGCTCCAGCACGGCGACGGCCATCGCCCGGTACATGGCGCCTGTATCCAGGTAATGAATGCCAAGCCTTTTGGCCACTTCCTTAGCGACAGTGCTTTTCCCTGCACCCGCAGGGCCATCTATGGCAATTTGAATCATGCGCTCCCCTCCAAGCTCTCTATTTTCTGCGCACCAGCATGCTATCTGCCAGCTGGCAAAGCGCTCGTGCCCGCGTTCCAAAAATACTGAGCGCTTCCTTTGCCTGCTCGTTTTTCTGCGCGGCAATGCGCATGGATTCCTCTATACCAAAAAGCGAGGCATAGGTTGTCTTACCTTCCAGCGCATCTTTTCCAACGCTCTTTCCCAGCTCCTGCCCTGCTGTAACATCCAAAACATCGTCTACAATTTGAAAGACAAGGCCCACATTTTCCCCATAGCAGCGCAGCGCATCCCGCTGTTGCGGCGTCGGATGGCAGAGTTCCAGCCCGGAAAGCAGAGCGCCGGTAATCATATCCCCCGTTTTATGCACATGGATGTAGGCAAGCTGCTCCTGGCTTATTTTTTGCCCTTCCAGGGCAACATCCTGCACCTGCCCTGCAATCATGCCTGTAATGCCGGCAGAACGCGCCATAATGGAAATAGCGCAAAGGTGTGCGGCAGCATTTTCCGGGTGCCGCAGCGCATTTTGCAGCATCACTTCGTAGGCGTAATTTAAAAGGCCATCGCCCGCGAGAATCGCCTGCGCTTCGCCATAGACGACATGGCTTGTGGGGCGGCCCCGGCGCAGCGTATCGTTATCCAGCGCAGGAAGATCGTCGTGTATGAGGGAATAGGTATGGATCATCTCTATGGCGCAGGCAAGATCCAGCGCTTCGGCAAGCTCCCCCCCAAGAAGCTCGTTGGCCATCAGGTTCATCGCCGGGCGAATGCGCTTTCCCCCGGCAGAGAGGCTATATGCCATGGATTCCCGCAAAAGCTGCGGAGCATCGTTTTTCATAAGCTCAGAGAGCCGTGCCTCTATCAGCACTTTCAGCTCTGCCAGTTTTTCCATCATTTGCGCACCTCCGCCTGGCGCTCTGCTGCCAGAAGCGTATTATCAAGGAGCATTGTGATGGTCATCGGCCCTACTCCGCCAGGGACGGGAGTGATAAAAGCAGCCTTTTCTGCCGCCTCTTCAAACTTCACATCCCCTTTGAGCTTTCCTTCCACGCGCGAGGTGCCCACATCGATTACCACAGCGCCTTCTTTGATATACTCTCCGCCAAGAAATTCGGGTTTTCCCATGGCAGCTACCAGAATATCTGCCCCTGCGCAAATTTCCTTTAGATTCTTCGTCCTGGAATGGCAGATGGTGACCGTGGCATTTTCGTCCAGAAGCAGCAGTGCCACTGGCTTTCCAACAAGATTGCTTCTGCCTACAATCACGGCCTGTTTCCCAGCAATCTGCACGCCTGTGCTGCGAATCAGCTCGATAATTCCCCGCGGCGTGCAGGATACCAGCCCGGGCATGCCGGACGCCAGCGCCCCTGAGTTTGCCACCGTCAGACCATCCACATCCTTATTCGGATCAATTCTCTCAAGCACTGCTTTCTGGCTCAAGTGCGCGGGCAGCGGGAACTGGACCAGGAGGCCATGAATATCCTCCCTTTTGTTATACTCATCGATCAGGCAGAGCAGTTCTTGTTCTGTCGTGCTTTGGGGCAAACGCCTCACTTCGGACTTCATGCCAAGGGCAATGCATGCCTTTTCCTTATTGTTGACATACACCTTGGATGCCGGGTCTTCCCCCACTAGAATCACCGCAAGCCCAGGCGCATAGCCATATTTTTTCTTAAAATCCGCCACCTTTTCCTTGAGCCGCCCGCGGATCTTTTCGGCCAGCTCTTTGCCGCTCACAACTGTTGCCATATCCTTAGTTCCCTTCTGTTAATGCCATATTCCTCGCCTGTGCCGCAAGGCCACAGGCATTATCCGATGCATAGCGGACCTCTGCAAACGAAAGGCCCCAAAGGCGCTTCTGCAAAAAAGCGCGCAGATACGCACTGCTCATCACGCCCCCAAAGAGCAGCACTCTTTGCCGGCCTGTCTGCCGCCAGGCGTTCTGTATAAGTTTTTCCAGCGTTTTACCGATGCATTTTAGCACAGATGCCGCCGCATCCTCCGCGGGCATTCCCTGCTGCAAAAAGCGCTTCGCAGCTGTTTCCGCACCAGAAAAGCTTACAGAAAGCCCCTTTACATAGGAGGGAATTCCCTTCGCCTCTCCCTCCTGCGCCAGCTCTGTCAATTTCGGGCCGGAAGGGAAGGGCAGGCAGAGGGCTTGTCCCACACGGTCGATCAGCTGGCCGGCTGCAATATCCTGTGTGCCGCCCAGCGCCAGAATTTCTCTGATAATCCCTTCCTCTACAGTGACCTGCAGCAGATCTGTCGTGCCGCCTGAAACATGCAGCGCGAGAAAAGTTCCCTCCATCTTCTGCCCTATCAGCGCAGCGCCAATATGCCCATGCTGATGCGTTAGCGGATAGAAGGCAGCACCACAGGAGCGCGCCACCGCCTTGCCATAGCTTTCAGATACAGCAAAGACGGGCATATAAGAACCCTCCACCGGCCTGGGGCGCACGCTTGCCGCAACAGCGCGGAAACCCGAAAATCCTTCGGGGAATATCTCCGAAAGATTTTTAATATGCGCAAACACCATCTCCGATTGTCTTAAGCCTTTTTGCCCGTCTTTTACAGGAAGCGGCCTGCGCGCATCCACAAGCACTTTGCCGCTCTCATCCACAATCGAAACAGAGGATGTATAGCAGCTGCAATCTATTCCGCAGAAGCACATGCCTTTTCCCTCACTGGCTCCCTTTGCGAAACCATCGCGCCCAGCACGCCGTTTACAAAGCGGGGAGATTTTTCCGAAGAATACTTTTTGGCCAGTTCCACCGCTTCATTGATACAAATTTTATAGGAATCTTTTTTTAGATAATACAGCTCGATCACCGCAAGCCGCAGGATAGAGAGATCGACGCGGGAAAGCCGCTCGATTTTCCAGGATACGCAATATTGTGAAATAAAAGAGTCTATCTCCTCTTTTTTTTCATCATACACAGCCAGCACATCGCCAATATATGCGCAGTTCTTTTCCTCCAGGCGATCGCTTTTTAGCACATCGCACATCTCCCGCAGCGTATTTTCCTGCGCATCGATGTTCATCTCCCGCTCATATAATA